>JAPKEK010000760.1 GCA_028822125.1 Pseudomonadales bacterium
CCCGCATCAAGAAGGGGGCGGTCCAAAAACTGGTTCCGTAAGCGACAAATGCCATGGTGGGAAATGCAAGGGTGGTAAATACCAGCGCTCTGGAATGAAACAGCATGCCAAAAGAAGCCGCATCCCGCCTGGACAGACCCTGCATCCAGCTCAGGGTAACATAAATAGCAATCGCCAGAGCGACCCATTGCAGAATATTACCCGTCACATAAGAAAGCCACCAGGCCGCAAATGCCAGGGCGATCGCAGCCAGCAGGTTTTTCGCCAGGGAAGCACCATGCTGGTACACACTCCAGAAGGTAAAGGGTGGAATAACCGCTGCCAGTTCGGTTTGGAGCACCTTGAACGGTGCAGGATGGCGGGCCGTAACCAGCCCTTCGCTGGCACCACGCATGGGTTCACGGAGCGTGCGCACCAGCCCGGCTAACAGAATACCCGGTAATCCCACAGCCATAAAAGCAACATGCCAGCCTTTCAGGCCAAAAGGTGCATCACCAGGCTCCGGAAAGGCACTGGCCCAGTTATCCAGAATCAGCCCTCCCAGAATCAAACCCACACCACCCCCTATGTAAACACCGGAAGAGTAGATACCAATCACGGTTGCACGGAGTCTGGGGGGGTAATAATCCGATAGCATGGAATAGGCTGAAGGAGATGCACTGGCCTCACCAATGCCAACACCGATACGAAACATGGCCAGGACCGGAAAGGACCGAGCCAGTCCTGATAAAGCCGTCATGATAGACCAGAATAACAATCCTGCGGAGACCAGTGACCGCCTGACCCAGACATCTGCGAAGCGCGCCAGAGGAATACCGAACACAGCATAAAAGACGGCAAAGGCAGTGCCATAGAGAAAACCCATTTCTGCGTCACTGACGCCAAGATCTGCCTTAATGTCTTCTGCCAGAATCGACAGGATATTGCGATCAATAAAATTGAAGATATAAACCAGGACCAGTACAAACAGCACCCAGTGCGAGTATATGCCCCCGCTTTCAGGTTCAACCTTGCCATTTTCTTCGCTAACAGACAGTGGCTGTTCCGAGGTCTCTTTAGCCATTACGATCTCGCTTCCTGATTGTCACACTACGAGCACCCAGCAACGTCTTGGCTGCCCTGAGTACCCTCTACCTCAGAGCATTATTGAACTGAGTATGAACTGTTCGTCATAATGTCTTCTGTGGCCCAATTTAGCAACAACGTCTGGCCGACATTTCATCTCAGTAAGTGAATTCGCTGGCAATAAAAAACCCATAGCAATCGGACTTAATACCCTTGCAGGTAGTCTGATCTAACACGCGAATTGCAGATACCCATTGAAATCGATAGTACCCCAGGCCTGTTCGCGGTTGACATCTATGGCGTTCAAATATCTCGTTCAAATATACTGTTCAAATATACTGTTCAAAGCAGGCTTAGGCATCGGAACTCACCCCGGACTAGAACAGCATTATTAACCAACTTTAGCTCTTCCCAGCCCTATTATTTTGAGATCATTCCTGGCCGACAACAAACAAAGCACAGCATCTGGCAGCCATTATCGGCACGG
>JAPKEK010000082.1 GCA_028822125.1 Pseudomonadales bacterium
AACTGGACAAACTGTTTCAGAAATCCCTGAACCTGCTCGAGCAGAACGGCGTCATACTGATTGATGGACTGGCACTCAAACCTTCGTACCCCAACTTCCGTGCAGACAGTTATCTGATACTGCTCTGGGAATTCAAGCAGGATCTCAAACATTACTTTGAAGGGCTGGATAACCCGCTATCAACGCTGGATCTAAACGGGTTAATCGCTTTCAATAAGTCCCAGCCCGAGAAGGAACTAGCACTTTTTCCACAGGATATTTTCGAGCGAGCAGCTGCGCTGACGGCAAAACACAAAACTAAATATCAGGCAGCCCTAAGCAGGGCCCAGAACGAGACTCGAAACAGTATCAGGGCGTTGATCAGGTCTCATCGACTTGATGCCATTGTCGCACCGACCGGCGCCCCAGCCTGGAGCATCGATTATGTCAATGGCGATGACTTTCTCGGTGGTTTCTCAACTTACCCCGCTGTATCCGGGTACCCCCACATTACCCTGCCTATGGGATTGATTTCGGGGCTCCCGGTCGGTCTGTCCATCAGCGCTATTCAGGACCAGGATCAAGCTCTGATTAATCTTGCCGCTGCTATCGAAAAAATGCTGGGCGTTAAAGTCGCGCCCTACCTGCCAGAGGTAGACTAGCCATCTTTAGCTGGCTATTGAAACGGAACCTATTAGCATAACCGCTAACCTAAATTTCGCCGATCTCAGAATAACATTTGTCATGCTGAGCGACTGCCTGCATTTTCTTTGCAGGATCAAGCCTCATCGGTCATCATAACGGCCACTTTTGCCCAGGACGATCAATGAATACTGAAAAAACACCTTTAATCGAGGAAAATCTGCCCCAGGATAAGGATCTGCCGTTGATCAGGGCCTGGTTTGAAATCCTTCACCTTAAACAGGTATTCAGGAAAGGATGGCTGGAACGAGACCTACCCGAAGATAAATGTGAATCGGTAGCGGAACACTGTTTTGGTAATGCATTTCTGTGTCTTCTTCTGGTTGACAGCCATCCTGAACTGGATAAAGAGAAAGTACTTCGATTGGCGCTGATTCATGACCTGGGAGAGGTCTACGCGGGCGACCTGACGCCTCAGGACGGGGTCAGCAAAGTTGAAAAATATCGGCGCGAGAAAACCGCTGTTGAAAAAATAATCGGTTCCATTGCTTCCTGCGAATCCCTGCTCGACGACTGGCATGAATATGAAAATCAGGCCAGCCCGGAAGCGCGCTTTGTCAAAGATATAGACCGTCTAGAATTCGCTCTGCAGGCCTGCAACTACCAGCATCAGAAGATGATCAATGCCGAGGACCTTATCCTGAAAGTCAGCCGTGAATTAAACGAAACTACAGTAATGGCCCCTTTCAGAAGTCTTTTTGCTTCTTCAGAAACTGGCCCCTGACAGCCCATGCGCTGCCAGACCAGGTCAGTAAAATCAATACCAAACCGAGTGAATTGCCTTGCGTGTTAGACCAGTCCAGTTGAATAATATCGAGCCCAGGTAAGGCAACCAGGCAGCCACTGAGACCGACTGGAATGGTTAACAGCAACGGGATCTCTCCCACAACAGGTAGATACCGCTGGGCGGCACAAGCGATCAAATAAACGCCGAACAAAGCTTCGACGACAGCCTGAAAAGCCTCCATAACACTACTATGGCCAATGAGCGCAGGGTTCAGGACAAACAAGAAAGGAATCAGGTAGGTGGCCAGGCCCAGGCGCATAGCCTCAAATCCTGTTTTAACCGGGCCTGAGCCAGAAATAGAGGCCGCAGCAAAAGCACCCAGGGCGACTGGTGGCGTAATAAAGGACAACATACCCCAGTAGAGGATGAATAAATGCACAGCCAGCGGATCCAGCCCACCACCCAATAACGCAGGGGCCAGGACAATGGCCAAGAAAACATAGGCAGCGGTTACGGTTAGACCGATACCCAACAGAAAACTGGTTAAGGCACCGGTCAGCAGCAATACCCCAGTATCATCCCCCGCCAGGAATAAAAGTTCATTAACCAGGGTCCCGGATAATCCAGTGACTGACAACGCACCGATGATAAGTCCCACGCCGCAAAGAATAGCCAGTAATTCAGCCAGCAGTTGACCCGTACTGGTTAGCAAATTTACAGCGCCTGCCCAGTTTAAGCGATGCTTTGCAGACATTTGATTGATAACCAGAAGCGCTAGACTAGCAGCCCAGGGTGCCATGGCCTCTCGTTGCAAAACCAGCAATAGCACAATCAGCAGAGCGAAGGCGCCGATATAGAACCAGCCGTCGCGAACAACCGGTAATAATTTGGGCAGCTCTGTAGCCGGCAGACCCACCAGCTGATGTCGTGCTGCGTAAGCATCCAACTGGATGAACAAGGCGGTAAAATACAATAGTGCAGGAATAAAAGCGGCAGCCGCTACCTGGTAATAGGGCATATCAAGAAAAGAAGCCATTATAAAAGCCGTTGACCCCATGATTGGCGGTAGTAGAACACCCCCTGTGGACGCACACGCCTCCACAGAAGCCGCCGTACGCGCACTGAAACCGTTTCTGACCATTGCTGGAATAGTCAACTGGCCGGTGGTCATTACATTGGTTATCACACTACCGCTCATGGACCCCATGAGACCGCTGGAGACGATAGCAACTTTAGCTGCCCCGCCACGCACCCCGCCAAACAGGGCGAATGCCAGCTGAATAAAAAACTGACCACCACCCGTGTGCTGCAGGGTTGTGCCAAATACCAGAAAACCAATCACCAGCGTTGCAAAAGCGCGAAAAGGCAGCCCAGCAATACTCTCTATGCTCATGGCGTGGTAGGCAGCAGTATCGCGAAAACTGATGGCCATCCCGGATACCATATCGGGCAGCAGGTCAGCGACCAAAGGGTAGAGAGAAAACAGCAATACCAGTGAACATAACATAACCCCTGAGGTCCGACGAACAGCCTCTAATACCAGTAACCAGAGAACCGCGCTGGCCACAACAGCATGGTCCGGAGCAAGGAACTCCCAGCCTTCATCGAGTATTGCGTGAGCGTGCCAAGCGAGCCACAACGGTGCTATAAAAGCGGCTGCCGCCAAAACCAGATCGAGCCCAGACAGAATCCACCCAGGCAGGGCCAGCATTCTGGACGAATACAATAGAAATACAACGGGTAACAACAGCGCTATTAATACGAAGTAATATTGCGTTTCCAGTTCAATAATGCCAGCCAGCCAAGGGTTACCAAATATCCTCAACTGGTCGATAACCACTAAACAGGTCACCACAGTAATCATTGCCAGCAAGGCCTGCAGCCAGGCGGGCCTGACTTCCTGGGTCATAGAGGTTTATCCCAGATTGGATCAAATCCAGCCTGCTTCAATCGGCTGGCACGCAATCCATACCATTGTTCAGAAAACACGTCATCATCTTCTATGTCTTTAAGCAACATTTCCTGCCAGGCACTGCTCAGCAGATCCTGCCTTTTAATTAACCGCTGATTATGGGCAGCGCGCGCGGCCGTCCAGATACCCAGTTGCTCAAAGTACTCGACTGAACCGTCATGAAAAGGCACCACCCACTGAAACTGCTGGCGATTGATATCCCAACCTATCGAGCCCGGATCAGCCGTTTTATAATCGTCATAGCCTTCCACAATAGCTTTAGCCAACAGTCGAACCAGGCCTTTATTCTGACGATCCAGCGCGGTCAATATTGGATAGGGATAGGTGCCACCCTCGTAAGGACGATCATCATCGATTGCCGCACCCCGAGTCGCCATGTGCCTGGTAAAGTAAGGCGCAATGGCAAGGATTCGCTGCCAGCACTGCTCGTCATCATGCGGCATAGGCAGCCAGCGGATCCCCCTGGGTGAAGCCTCTAATTTGCGAGCAGGCCCTGACACGGTAGTGGCATAAGCCGCATCAATCTGACCATCGACAATAGCGTTCCACATGGACCCATAACCCGGGAAATCAACCCTTTCCACATCAGCCCAGGTCACACCACCGCAGGCCATCACGGCCTGTGTAGAAATATTTAAAGCCGGCGCGCCATGGACCCAGGGCACGCGCTTGCCCTTTAACTGTTCGATGTGGGTGATACCCGAGGATGCCGTTACGGCCACACCCTGGTTCGAAAAGCCCACAGACATAAGCACCATACGAACCGGTAATGGACCCCATTTTCGCGCGGAGAACTGAAACACCCCTTCCTGAGCAAGATAAGTAGACACACCGTTCGCCGAAAAATGCACGCGATTAACCCGCAAAGGTAACAATCGCGACACATCATTCTTAGCAGGTATCACCCGCAGAGTAACGCCATGGCGGTCTTTCAGCATTTTCGCTATAGCAACCGCCTGATTATAACCAGTGGTGCCAAGGTTATAAGCGCTCCACGCCATGGTTTTCGGCAGATTGAGGGGTTCCTGGGCAGGGCATGCAAGCGCAAACAGCAGGGGTAAATATAGCACCAGGCTGACCCTTAGACGCTTTATTACCCTCAAGAGACTGCTTGACTCCATCATGACCTCCAATTATTCCGTTGGCGAGTGTCGCATTGGCTGACAAGCCTGTCCACCGTTGAACTCAATGATCGTTACCACAAAGAGATTAAACTCGGCTGGCAACTCTGCTAGTATTCCAGTGAATCTAGAAAAAACTTAGCAAAAGACTTAACAAAAAACTTAGCAAAAAATTAAAAAAGGAAACCCACATGTCCAAGGGCGTCGACTGGTACTATCTCCGTAGAGGATGAACTACCTGCACCAAAGCATCCAAGTTTTTGGAAGCAAACAATATCAGCATTAAAGAAACCGGCCTGGCCAGCAAGAAACTGCAGTCAGCAGACTGCCAAACCCTGATGGACAGCGCCAACAAACTCATTGCCCTGAAAGGTAAAAAAATCTCAGAATTTGATCTGAAATCAGAACAATCGCCCCTGGCGCTGGCAGCGATGCTTGGCCCCACTGGCAACATGCGAGCACCTACTTTACAGATAGGCAAAACCCTAATAGTCGGCTTCAACGAAGAGATTTTTGCTTCTCAATTTGGCTAAACCATAACCCCGGGCAGGCTCAAAAAGTTGGCTAATCAGTCCCTGGAAAGTTGATAACCTAGCTGAAGTCATGCGCTTTCCACAGTAGTATGGCACACCTATTATTAATGAACTTCATTAATAATAGGTAACCCTGTTACACTTTCCAATACTCGCCAACCAGAGGGCCAAAGGATAAATGAAAAAAATTATTCTGTTAATCCTAATCATTACCGGCACCAGTGCGGGCTTGCTCTATATCGTCCTTACCCAATCTGAAACCGCTGGCCTTTTCGTTGTTAAAAAGATTGCCCAGCAGCGCTTTCAAAACCAGCAGAACATCGAAAATATGCTCCAAATAACCGTATGCGGCAGCGCATCACCTCTAGGTAACAACCCTGATCGCGCTCAGGCCTGTATAGCCGTGTTGACCAAGGATCATTTTTTTATCTTTGATGCAGGCGCCGGATCACAAAACCGGGCCAGCCAGGCTGGCTTACCATTGGCAAGACTTGATGGTATTTTTCTGACCCACCTGCACTCTGATCACATCAGCGACCTTCCCGAGTTCAATATGAGCGCCTGGGTCGCCAGCGGGCAACCCAAGCCTCTCACCGTTTGGGGGCCAGCTGGCGTGGATACTGTCACCCGCGGGTTTAATCAAGCCTATCGCATTGATCGAGGCTTTCGTGTTCTGCATCACGGTGCCGACTTCATTCCTCCTGAAGGCGGCAGGCTTCACCCTGAAACGGTGCAACCAGGCATCGTCTGGCAGGACGATGATCTTACGATCACTGCCTTTGAAGTAAATCATGCGCCGATCGAACCGGCGATGGGTTACCGAATTGACTATCTGGACCGTTCAGCGGTCATAAGCGGAGATACCATAACCAGCGAAAATTTGTTTAAAGTTGCCACAGGAGCGGACATTCTGTTTCACGATGCCCTGGCCAGGCCAATTCTGAATACGATGATAGATGCCGCTGAGGCTGCCGGTCAGCAACGCGTCAAAAAAATCATTACGGATGTGATCGATTACCATGCTGATGCCACAAAACTACAGCAGCTAGCCGATGATGCCGGTATCAGGATGCTCTTGTTCTATCACCTGGTGCCATCGCTGGACAATCCCATCATCGAAGCCTTTTTTGAAAGAAGCCTATCCGGTAGCAGTCGCATCGCTGAAGACCTGATGGTCGTTGAACTGCCCATTAACAGCGACATCATAAAAATACGATCCCCCTGAAATGACTAAAACAGTTATACCGCTGAACTGACCAAAATGTGTTGCACAGTCCGTAGGTCGATCACTACACCTTAAAAGTGCTAGACTGAAAACGTTGACCGCCCACTAAAACTCCGGCTGGAATCCAGGGAAGCCCATGGACATTGGTATTTGCATCGCCAGCGACATCACCGATATCGATTATTGTGTACGTGCCGAAGCGCTTGGCTACAGCCATGCCTGGTTCGCCGATAGCCAAATGTTATGGTCTGACTGCTATGCCTGCCTGGCTCTGGCGGCGACTAAAACTAGCACCATAAAACTCGGTACCGGCGTGGCCATAACAGGCACCCGCCCGGCCGCTGTCAACGCCGCCAGCATCGCAACAATAAATTCGCTGGCGCCTGGCAGAACCTTTTTTGGCGTGGGCGCGGGTAATACCGCTATGCGCGTCATGGGCCTGCCACCACAAAAAATAAATGCCTTTGGTGACTATCTCGAGACCGTCAAACCCCTGCTGAAAGGCGATGAAGCAGAAATGCGACATCAAGGTCAGCAAATACCCATTCAACACATTATGCCGGATAGTGGCTTCGTGAATTTTAAAGATCCCATACCCATGTACGTATCTGGCTTCGGCCCTAGGTCCCTGTCTCTGGCGGGTCGTTACGGTGATGGCGCGGTACTGGCCATGCCATCGGATGCAGCCACTATGGAAAATATCTGGTTAATGCTGGAAAAAGACCGCGCCGAGAAACTGGATCGAAATCAGTTTTATACCACCGCGCTCACCGCGATGATGGTACTGGACTCAGGAGAAGCGATCGATTCAGAAAGGGTTAAGAACAGCTGTGGCGCCATGGCTATGGCAGCGCTCCACTACAGCTATGACCAGTTCAGGAATTTTGGTCATCAGCCTGCTGCAGCCTTCCATGAGATCTGGGAGGACTACTGCACGTTGTTGGATCAGTATCCAGAGGAACGCAGACACCAGCGAATCCACATGGGCCATAACTGCTGGGTTCTACCCGAGGAACTACACTTTCTAACGCCTAAGCTATTGCAAAGCACCTGCTTTATCGGGACCCAGGACCAATTGCTGGAAAAACTCCATCAGTTATCCGCCGTAGGTCTCAATCAGGTCATGACCTTACCTAATCTGGATAGTCGATTTGAATGCCTTGAACGCATTGCTGAAGACATCATTCCCTTTATGTAACCAGCTCAATGTAAACAGCTCAGAAGAAAAAATCGCTACGCAGGGCATATCCGTAAAACGTTTTTTACTGGAACAGAAACGACAATACTGGCTTGATACGCCAGTCACTTTAGAATTACCATCCGACGGTTAACTTCAGTCAACAGCGATCTGACCTGGCCTGCCTTTTCTATTTCGGAGAATTTCAATACCCTGATAATCTGGGTGCTTATGG
>JAPKEK010000083.1 GCA_028822125.1 Pseudomonadales bacterium
GAAGGTACTGCGGCTCTAACAAAAGGTCCTTGTCGGAACGAAACAGGCCAAGTGCTTTCACGAATTCAGCACCGGCCAAGATTATGGTCCAGGTCACATAAATCCACAGCAGGAATACTGGAACAACGGCAAAAGCACCATAGATCACCTCAAAGTCTGACGCCGCCATCAGCTTCCCAAATCCGTACTTAGCCACTTCGAAACTAAACGCCACCAACAATCCACCCAGCAAGGCATGTTTCAATGGGACCACTGCATTGGGTACCGCTGCGTATACCAAGGTGAAAGCCAGCACACTCAAGGTCCACGGCAAGAACTGATAAACAACCGGTAAATCAGAAATATCCGAGAAAAAAGGCAGCGAAAACAGATAAGTTGTCATAACGGTACCGCCGACAATTAACAACGGACCTAAGGTCAATAGGCCCCAGTACATCAGTACTCTCTGAAGTTTGTTTCTGGGTTCACTCACCTTCCATATTTCATTGAAAGTGCGCTCAATGGTAAATAGCATCAGAAAGGCTGTAACCCCTAACAGTACAAAACTAGGTGCGCTGAGACTACGCGCCTGATCAGAAAATAGCCTCAGATACGACTGAACAGAAGCAATATTCTCTGGCACTACATAAGAAAAAATAAAGTCCTCCAGCGTTCGAGACACCCCTGAGAAAGCCTCAAAAGCAGATAACACCATATAACTGACGGTCAGTGCCGGTACCACTGCAAATAGCGTTTGATATGTTAGAGCTGCGCCGGTAGTCTGACAGCCATCAGAAATATACTCGCTGACGACATAGCGTAAAAACTGAGTAACTTGTTGACTGTTCATTAACGTCATCGCATGACTCCTCATCGATTATAGCGAACCGTTTCCTACTGATAATGCTTTGGAGAATAATATGACGCAAGTAACGATCTATCATAATCCCAAATGTTCAAAATCAAGAGCGACTCTGGCAATCCTGAATGATCACAATATAGAACCCAATATACGCCTTTATCTCGAACAACCACCCACTGCAGCAGAACTTGATGAACTGCTGCAGGCTCTGGCTATGAATCCAGAAGATATCTTCCGAAGTGGTGAATCAATAGTGCAATCATTAAAGATAGATATCGGAGAGCTCGATGGAACAAAGCTCATTGAGCTCATCTTACAGTATCCTATTCTCATGCAACGGCCTATCGTCCGTCGCGGCAACCGAGCCATTATTGGTCGACCGCCCGAGAATGTTGTCGCCTTGATCGATTGAAACAATCTGGCAGGAATTAATCTCAGTGGATTATCTTTGGTTGCGAAGATGCGAGCGCTTTAGGCGATGCTTCTCTCGACTCTACCTCTGTGTGGTCATCTTCGTAATCAGTACCGTCCATATCATCTGAAGCGCGTACTTCATACCGTCTGGTGACAATATCACCAGCAATAATGGAGGGTAGTTTTTCAAGAAACTGCTCCATATGTACTGTCTCAAAATGCCCTTGCAGGGCATCTACCGATTCCCACTCCTGAAACAATAAGAACTGATTGGGGTCTGTCTGGGCAACATAAAACTCATAGCTGACACAGCCAGACTCTGCCTTGGTAGCAATAGCCATCTCATACATTAAATCCAGTGCTTCCTGACGCTGATCAGGAATGATAGGAAACAGCCCATGAACAATAATCATAATTTACCCATCACCCTGTTTGAACTCTAGTATACCCGTACTCACGTTTGTTATACAGTCAGTCACTTCTATCAACTGCGAAGCCAGACCAGGCCTGAGCAACCGGCATGACCTCCAACTGATTTACATTAATGTGTGCTGGCTGGGCAATGACCCAACAGATCATATCTGCAATATCATCCGCCGAAAGTGGCTGCATACCATCATAAACTGCATCGGCCTTGGTCTTATCACCAGCAAATCGAACCACTGAAAATTCCGTCTCGCACATACCGGGTTCGATATTACTGACCCGAATACCCTTGCCTATCAAGTCACTTCTCAGATTTCGGCTGAACTGTTGTACAAAGGCCTTGCTTCCTCCATAGACATTTCCACCAGGATACGGCCAGTTGGCAGCAACCGATCCCATATTAACGATGTGACCCAGGCCGTTCCTGACCATCCCCGGCAGAACAGCCCGGGTACAGTACATTAAGCCTTTTATATTCGTATCGACCATAGTTTCCCAATCATCCATACTGGCCTCATCGGCAGCACCAAGCCCTAGCGCCAGACCGGCATTGTTCACCAGCACAGCGACATCTGAAAAAGGTTCTGGCAAATCCTGAAGCTTCGAAAACACGGACTGGCGGTCTCGAACATCCAATTCCAGTAATTTCACAGCGGTCAGGCTTTCTAACTCTTCTGCTAATTCCTGCAGACGAGGTAGCCGTCTGGCAGCCAACACAACAGGATAGCCCAGCTTTGCAATTTTCCTGGCCGCTGCACGGCCAAAACCGGAAGACGCACCTGTTATGATCACACTACCCATCTAATTTTCTCCAACTAAACCGATTTTTTCTGCCTTAAAGCGAGCGCTGATTTCCTCGAGAATAACCGGGTCATCGATAGTCGCCGGGTGTTCAAAATCTTCATCATTGGCTATTTTTCTGATAATCTGGCGAAGTATTTTACCAGAACGGGTTTTTGGCAACCTTTCAACCACGATCGCCCTTCGAAAATTAGCGAAAGCACCGATATCTTCTCGGACAGCTTGAATCAGTGCTGTCTGCAGATCTTCCGAAGAAATCTGATTGTCATCCTTCAGCACCAGCAAGCCCAGTGGAACCTGACCTTTATTGTCGTCGGCAATACCGACCACAGCACATTCCGCAACTGAAGCGTGCGCCGCCACAATTTCTTCCATTTCACCCGTAGACAGCCTGTGTCCCGCAACATTGATGACATCATCAGTCCGTCCCATTATGTACAGATAACCCTGTTCGTCCAGGTACCCCCCATCACCGGTATGGTAGTAACCCGGATGTTGCACCAGGTAGGCATCAATCAGCCGCTGATGATTTCGCCATACCGTCGGCAAGCAGCCTGGTGGCAGGGGTAGTTTCAATGCCACGTCACCCTCTTCACCCGGCCCGCAGGCCTCATGCTCATCATTTAAAATAGCTACTTCAAAACCTGGCATCATCATGCCCGCACTACCTTCCTGAACGGCAAGCGCTTCCACTCCCAAAGGAATGGCAGAAACCGGCGAACCGGTTTCGGTCTGCCACCAATGATCAATAACAGGGATCTGTAAAAGCCGGCACAACCATTGATAAGTTGCCGGATCTGTCCTCTCCCCGGCTACAAAAAGCGCTCTCAATGAACTCATGTCGTAAGCAGAAAGCATCGCCCCCTGCGGGTCTTCTTTTCGAATCGCCCGAAATGCGGTTGGTGCGGTAAAAAAAACATTGACGCCATATTCGCCAATGATCCTCCAGAAGGTGCCTGCATCCGGCGTTCGCACAGGTTTCCCTTCAAACAGAATCGATGTACAGCCCACTAGTAGAGGCGCATAGACAATATACGAGTGGCCAACCACCCAGCCCACATCCGAGGCAGCCCAAAACACATCGCCCGTTGTTACTCCATAAATCACAGCCATACTGTGCAACAGCGCTACCGCATGGCCGCCGTTATCCCTCACCACCCCTTTCGGTTTGCCGGTGGTACCTGAGGTATAAAGGATGTACAGAGGATCCGTGGCTTTCAGGGCTACACTCTCTACCCGGGTTGCGGCAGCGGTGATCGTCTGCCAATCCAGATCCTTGTCATGTAACGCTGCCTGGAGTTCACTTCTCTGCAGTATGACTCGATGATCAACTTGATGGGATGCCAATTCACAGGCTTCATTTACCAGGGGCAGATAAGGTATCACCTGCTGAAACTCTATGCCGCAGGATGCAGTCAGTATCACCTTCGGTTCCGCATCGTCAATACGAGTAGCCAACTCCTTAGCGGCAAACCCACCAAAAACCACTGAATGAATAGCGCCGATTCGAGCGCAGGCTAACATCGCGATTATCGCTTCTGGAATCATCGGTAGATAGATGATCACCCTATCCCCCTGAACGACGCCCAGCCCTGCCAAAGCCCCCGCGAACAAGGCAACCTCCTGGAGCAGTTCGTGATAGGTATAACGCTTCTTAACACCTGTAACCGGAGAGTCATATACAATAGCATCCAAGTCACCACGGCCCTGATCCACATGATAATCAAGGCACAGATAGCATGTGTTTAACTCTCCATCGGCAAACCACTGTGCTAGACCATCGTCGGTTATAGTCTGCGCTTGTGTGGGCTCGCTAAACCAAGCCACCCTTTTGCTCTGCTCTGACCAATAGCCCTCAGGATCAGATCCAGCGCCAGACATCAATTTTGAGTACACGATAGCCTCTCCAAACTGCAGAAATAATAAAACACGATCTTGCTGAATTTCATTGCCCGCCCATACTATCAGATCTGAGTGACTGCACCCGACGCTAGCAACGAATCAATTTCGCCTTGATCAAAGCCTGCATCCGCAAGAACCTGCTCGCTATCTTCCCCAGAGGATCTCGAAGGATGCGATAGTGCCACTGCGGTACGGCTGAATCTTGGTGCGGGTGCTGGTTGTATTACCCCTTCAAAATTCTGGAAAGTCTGACGGTGCTGATTGTGCGGATGGTCTGCAACTTCGCCCAGTGACAACACTGGAGCAAAACAGACATCTGAGCCCTCCATAATGTCGCACCACTCATCTCGGGTCTTGGACTTGAACACCACTGTCAGCTTCTCCTGATATTTGGACCAGCGAGACTGATCCATCTGAGCAGCAAAATCTTCAACATCAACACCTGATTTTTCTACTAACAAGGCATAAAACTGCGGCTCAATTGAGCCAATAGAGATATATTTCCCATCCAGAGTCTCGTAGGTACCGTAAAAGTGAGCACCTCCGTCAAGCATATTGCTGGCTCTGGATTCCTTCAGCATACCCGAGGATCGCATGGAGAAAAACATCGCCATTAAGGCTGCAGACCCATCTACCATAGACGAATCGACCACCTGGCCCTGGCCTGAACGACTCGCTTCGAGAATCCCACAAACCAGGCCAAAAGCAAGCAACATGCCGCCACCACCAAAATCACCCACAAGATTCAACGGCGGTACCGGCTTGCCATCTTTGGGCCCGATACTGTGTAAAGCACCGGACAGTGAAATATAATTGATATCATGACCCGCTGCCTGAGCCATGGGGCCATCCTGCCCCCAACCCGTCATGCGTCCATAAACCAATTTCTGATTTCGAGCCATGCATTCATCTGGACCTAAACCCAGTCGTTCAGTGACACCTGGCCTGAACCCCTCAAACAGGGCATCTGCAGACTCACAGAGCCTAAGGACGACCTCCCGGCCAGGCTCACTTTTTAAATCAACAGCAAGCGATTTCCTGCCCCTTGCCAATATATCCTGGTGAGAAGTGGCTTGGCCCCCGGTACGATCAATACGGATAACTTCTGCACCCATATCAGCTAACATCATTCCGCAGAAAGGGCCCGGGCCAATGCCAGCGAGTTCGATTACTTTAATTCCTGTCAATGGTCCCATCGCAATTTCCTTAGCTTTCTATTCTACCCATTTAGTCACATTCGGATTAATCCAGCAATCACTAACTAACCCTCATTATTAACTAATCCCAGACCGGCCAAATTCGGCCTAAACCCGATAAGTCTCAGGCAGGCAGATTCAGCCTTCCCTCACCACGGCATTGGCGTATCACATATAGAGCCAAAAGCAGAAGCGGGTTATCATGTCGGACCTAGAGGAACTATCACCTATGCTGGATTACATTGAACTTGAATCAAAACCAAATGCAAACAGCTGCATCATCTGGTTGCACGGGTTAGGTGCAGATGGGCATGACTTCGAACCGATAGTCCCAGAACTGGACCTGGGAGATCTGGCCGTTCGCTTTATTTTCCCGCACGCACCCATGCGTTCTGTTACCATCAATGAAGGCGAAGAAATGCGCGCCTGGTATGACTTCATACCCCATTCAGAAACCGGTGGCTCGAGCGACATAGAGATTTCAGCAGCACTGGTACAGGAACTCATAGACGAGCAGACGGCAAAAGGTATTTCTCACGACCGCATTATTCTAGCCGGGTTCTCACAAGGTGGCGTCATCGCGCTACAACTGGGTCTCAGACTTGACAAACGCATCGCCGGGATTGTTGCCTTGTCGACTTACCTGCACGACGCTATCAAAACAGAGGAACAAAGACACGATGCCAACCTGGCGCTGCCCATTCTGATGGTACATGGCACCATGGACCCAATGATCCCCATTATGAGAGCGGCCACCTCCCGAGAAAATCTGATTCGCCTTGGCTACGATGTTCAATGGAAAGACTACCCAATGGGACACCAGGTATGCCTTGAAGAATTAGGTGATATATCAGCGTTTCTTCGTTCATGCCTGTAAAACTGATCCGTCCAACGTCCGCCGAATGGCTCGCTAAGGTTCTCAGCAATTTTGACGAATTTCTCTTGGATCATGCTGCTAACGAGAAAAAAGCATCGTCCATGGCTTTGTCTATGGTCGCCCATTACCCTGACAAAAAAAGGCTGACAACCGCCATGATTGACCTGGCACTAGAGGAACTAAATCATTTCCGACAAGTCTTCCGGCTGACCTGTAACCGCGGTCTCAACCTGGCGGATGACCAGAAAGACCCTTATGTAAACGGCCTTCATAAACACATGCGCAGGCAAAGCAAACAAAGCAATGAATATTTATTGGATCGTTTACTGTCGGCAGCCGTGATCGAAACCAGGGGAGCTGAACGATTTACCCTATTGGCCAAACAGCTGTCTGATCCGATGCTACAAACGTTTTACCAGACCTTGGCGAAGTCCGAGTACAGCCATGGTGATCTCTTCATTGATCTGGCAGATTGTTACTTCTCTAGCGAGCAGGTAAACCAACGCTTAGCACAATGGGTCCAGATTGAAGACAATGTCCTGCAGTCCTTGTCGATAAGGGCGAGACTACACTGAACTAGAAGCTTTCAAAATGGCGCTTCCCACGACTACCATAGACAAATATCTGAAATATTATGCTGAGTCTGATGTTACTGACCTGAGCCTGTCCAGAAACTACGATCAGGTGCTGATAATTCCTGTGTTTGATGAAACCTGGCAGGATATCCAGAAAGTATGGGCTGCAATACAATCGAATTTTCTATGCATCATCGTCGTCAACAGCGCGTCTACTCACCCAGCTACGCAGCAACTTCTTCAGACATGTCTAAGCTCTGGCAGGGTCCTGGCAGAAGGCCGTAACTGGCATCACATCCAGGGCCAGCCTGATTTACTGGTTTTCAACCGCTGTTCAGATAGTTTTTTCGTCCCCGTCAAAGAGGGCGTTGGCTTGGCACGGAAAATCGGTACTGACGCTGCTTTAAAACTTTTCAGGCTGGGTAAAATTGTCTCGCAGCAGTTATGCGTCACGGATGCAGACGCTCAACTGCCAGCAGATTATTTCCAGCACCGCCTGAACAAGGCAGATGCCGGGCTGCTGCATGCCTACTGTCACCAGCCGCCTGCTGATGCGAGTCTGGAATACCAGCAAGCAATGCATCTCTATGAATTGTACCTGTGTTACTACGTAAGAGGCCTACAAC
>JAPKEK010000761.1 GCA_028822125.1 Pseudomonadales bacterium
CTGTTACAGGAATATTTTGTTCAATACCTGCCAGTTCAGATACTGCCAGAGGATATTGCTTATGTCGGGCTGATATCTTTCTTGATTTGTGTTGTTACTGGAATTTACCCGGCAAGAAGAGCCAGTCTCGTTCATCCGGTGGAGGCTTTACATGTCGACAGATAACTTATTTCTCTGCGCTTCGAATCTACGCAAGCAATATGGCGCTGAAACTCCGGGACAGGCTCCTGTTGTGGTTCTGGCCGATGTCAGCATACAGATTAATACAGGCGAGACTGTTGCTATAACCGGAGCATCCGGAAGCGGTAAGAGTACATTACTGCATTTATTAGCCGGCCTCGATGGCCCAGATGCAGGCAATGTACTGATTGATGGTCTTTCAGTGTTTGATCTGAACGAGACGCAACGCTGCAGGTTACGCAATCAGAAACTGGGTTTTATTTATCAGTTTCACCATTTGTTAAAGGAATTCAACGCGATAGAAAACGTAGCTATGCCTTTGCGAGTCGCCGGCTTGAATAGAATACAGGCTGAAATTGAAGCTGGTAAGATGCTGACTTCGGTTGGTCTGGCTAACAGGTCTACCCACTATCCCAGCCAATTGTCAGGCGGTGAAAGGCAAAGAGTGGCCATTGCCAGATCGTTGGTGCATTTACCGCGTTGTGTGCTGGCAGATGAACCCACTGGGAATCTTGATGAAGTGACAGCCGATGAGGTCAGTAATCTAATGTTTGAACTAAGTGAAAGACACGGTATTGCGCTGATCGTTGTTACCCATAACCGGGAACTGGCTGGGCGGGCGAGCCGCCAGTTATCGTTAAGTAATGGTCTGTTAACATCATGAAGGGAATAAACAGGCAGGCCGGCGGTCAATTTTCAGTAAGTAACGGTTTGTTGACATCATGATCGGGATGAACAGGCTGGCGATCGAGATTGGCCTGCGGTTTCTGGCGGCGGGTATTCTAGAGAAAGGCCATAATCGCTATCTCAGGTTTATATCGGTTTCATCGGTGCTTGGCATGGCGTTGGGTATTACAGCCCTGATCGTTGTGGTGTCAGTCATGAATGGTTTTGACCGGGAGTTGAAGTCGAGATTGCTCAGCGTGGTGCCACATCTGGTTATGCCCATCGAAACTGATCTAGAACAGATTGATGAGATACGTAGAACCTTGGGCTCGGGGCACTTGGATGGAATAATTGCTGCTGAACTTTTCCTTGAAATACCAGCCTTGCTTGTGGTTGGCCAGGATAGTCAATTTCTCAGTCTACAGGGTATCCAGACGCCGCGGTCTGATAAGAATCCATTCTTATTTGAAAGCCTGGTTTCCGGGTCATGGGATCAACTAATGAGCCCTGAAGCCAGTATCATGCTAGGTCGGCGACTCGCTGAGCTAAAGGGATTAGATATCGGTGACAAATTGCTGCTGGTGATTCCTGACATCGATGCGGTCACAGGGCAGTTGCTGCCAAGGACCCTGTCGTTCACCCTGACAGGCACGTTTGAACTGGGTGCTGAACCCGATTACCTGATGGCTTTCAC
>JAPKEK010000084.1 GCA_028822125.1 Pseudomonadales bacterium
TATTGCCCGAAAATTAATTAAAAATCCGGACACGGTCAGTGATATAGAGCTCTCCTATCACGGCCCACTGGCTATTACCGGTACCGAAGGCCTTGTGGTGACCTATGCCAAATGCTGCCGGCCTATTGCTGGAGACCCTATCGTTGGCCACATCAGTGCTGGACGCGGCATCGTCATCCATGTGGAGACCTGCGGAAATATGTCCGAAATCAGGAACAAGGGTGATGAGATAATGACGGTACGCTGGGAACCTGGTGTCGACCAGGAATTTGCAGTTGAATTGCGGGTAGAGCTGGAACACGAAAAAGGCATGATCTCCATGCTGGCTTCAACTATTACCAGCGCCGAGGCTAATATTGAACGAATAAGCCTGCTTGAGAAAGACGCCCATCTGGCCATTGTCAATATTGTCATGACCTTAAAGGATCGGGTCCACCTGGCCAGAGTTATTCGCAAGGTAAGACATATCCACAACATTAATAAAATTATTCGATTGAAAGGCTAATGGAAAAAATTACAACAATTTCCACCACTGCAGCGCCACAGGCACTGGGACCCTACTCACAGGGAGTCGTCACAGGCGGGCTATTATTCATCAGCGGCCAAATAGGATTAATTCCCGAAACCGGAGAGCTGATCGACGGCGACCTCAGTCATCAGACAAAACAGGTCTTTGACAATATCCACTCGATTTGCGCAGCCGCTGGCGTGGGCATGCAGAATATTGTCAAACTGACCATCTATTTGACAGACCTTTCCCAATTCAACCTGGTCAACGAACTCATGCAGAACAGGTTTGAGAAACCCTATCCTGTAAGAGCGACTGTCGAGATCAGTGCCCTGCCAAAGAACGCACTAATCGAGATCGAAGCAGTGGCGGCCATGACTGTCGGTGGCTAAAACGCTTGAAAACGTGTCGGTCGCCACGCTCAAGGGTGTGGGACCGGCTATGTTTAAAAAACTGGAACAGTTGTCCATCCATAATCTGCAGGACCTGTTACTGCACCTGCCGCTTCGCTATGAAAACAGAACCAGAATAACGGCCATAGCCGATGCTCAACCTGGCGACCACCTGGTGCTAAAAGGCCAGATCGTAAGTACTCAAATCCAATTTGGAAGACGAAGAAGTCTTGTTGCTAGCCTGAGAGATGAAACCGGGCAAATCAACCTGCGTTTTTACTACTTTGGGAAAACACAGCAAGCCCAGTTGGAAGCGTTACCTGAAATCCGCTGCTTTGGCGAAATAAGGCGAGGTGCCTCGGGTCTGGAGTTGTACCATCCCGAATACAGCAACCAGTTAAATCAGCCTCTGGAAACAACGTTAACCCCGGTGTACCCGGCGACTGAAGGAATCAGCCAGAACCAGCTTCGTAAATTAGTATTGCAGACCCTGGCAACCTTGCAACAGAGCCAGCTTCTCGCCAATCTCATCAATGTACCAGGTCGACCGGTGATCACTGATAGTCTTGTTCATCTGCACCAACCTTCAGCCAACAGTAACCTTGAGCGACTCAGTGAAGGCTTGGACCCGGCACAACGAGCGCTGTCATTTGAAGAACTCACCGCACATCAGATCGGTATCCTGTTCATGCGGGAGAAATTGACCCAGCTGCCAGCACCACAATTCGAAGAACCTTCAGGCCTGGTTGAGAGTTTCATCAAACAATTAAATTTTACGTTAACCCAGGCACAAAAGAGAGTCGCCGCAGAAGTCTCACAGGACCTGCAAAGAAGTACCCCCAGCCTTCGCCTTCTGCAGGGCGATGTCGGTTCCGGAAAGACCGTTATCGCTGCTCTTGCGGCCGTACAGGCCTGTGAAAATCAGTTTCAGACAGCATTGATGGTGCCGACTGAAATACTCGCCGAACAGCACTATGTCACTCTCAAGGCCTGGCTCGAGCCGCTCAACATCACGGTAAACTGGCTTGCCAGCAGTATCAAAGGTAAACAGCGAAGCCAGCTACTTGATGACCTGTGCACTGGCAGACTGCAGGTCATCGTCGGCACCCACGCATTATTTCAGGATCAAGTCAGCTTCAAGCAGCTGGGCCTGGCCATTATAGACGAGCAGCACCGCTTTGGCGTTCATCAAAGAATGGCGCTGCGCGACAAGGGCGAAAAACAAGGATTAATGCCGCACCAGTTAATCATGACTGCAACACCAATTCCTAGAACCCTGACCATGAGCCTCTACGGCGACATGGACTGTTCGGTCATCGATGAACTCCCGGCCGGTCGAACACCCATCACCACCCGCATCATTCCAGGTAGCAGGCGCATTGAAATCATCAATCGATTGAAAGCAGCCTGTGTCTCAGGCGCTCAAGCCTACTGGGTCTGTACCCTGATAGAAAGCTCAGAGACCCTGGCTGCTCAAGCAGCTCAGGATACCGCTAGACAATTAGAAAAAGCCCTGCACCCATTAGTGGTCGGGCTCGTGCACGGCAGAATGTCTGGCCAGGAAAAGGCCCGGGTGATGGAAAGATTCAGTCATGGCGATATTCAGGTGCTGGTCGCCACGACCGTCATTGAAGTCGGCGTCGACATTGCTAATGCCAGTTTCATGGTTATAGAAAACGCCGAACGGCTAGGCCTGACCCAACTGCATCAATTGCGCGGCCGAGTCGGTCGAGGTCAATCAAAAAGCTTCTGTTTATTGCTGTATGCCACACCGCTGGGAGAGGTCAGTAAAAAACGACTGAATGTCATACGCCACAGTCAGGACGGATTTTTTATTGCCGAGCAGGATCTCATTATCCGAGGACCAGGTGATGTACTGGGAGACCGTCAATCCGGTAACGTCAATTTCAAAATAGCTGATTTGATGCGGGATCAGGATATGCTTGACGAAGCAATCCATCTTGCCCGGCAATTATTTTCAGAAAACAGTACCGTCGCTAAAGCACTGGTGCAGCGCTGGATTGGTTCAGTCTCGAATTACGGCCAGGTCTAAGAAAATAACTGCCATTATTCTGAATCAAAAATGGCCTGCTCAAACTGCCCCTCACTTCTAGCGACAACGGTTGCAACAGTTGCATCACCCACCACATTCACCACTGTGCGGGTCATATCAAGAAGTCGATCAACACCGATAATCAGGGCAATACCCTCTACTGGCAAGCCAACTTGGGTCAACACCAGGGCCAATGTGATCAGCCCGACACCAGGTACGCCTGCGGTACCAATCGATGCCAGGGTTGCCGTCAAAATCACCATAAGATAGCCCGAGAGAGAAATATCGACATTAAAAGCCTGAGCGATAAAAACAGTCGCTACACCTTGCATAATAGCCGTGCCGTCCATATTGATGGTGGCACCCAGCGGAATAATAAAGCTGGCGACTTGATTCTTAACTCCGAGCCTCTTCTTGACCGCTTCCAGCGTAACCGGCAGGGTTGCGCCACTGGAAGACGTCGAAAACGCAAAAACCATCACTGGCATCATCTTTTTGTAAAAAGTGATGGGATTCAATCCGGCAAGGAATCGAATCAACATAGGGTAGGTAACAAAAAAATGTATCATCAGAACCAATAAAACGGCCATAAAATAGTAAATCAACTGGGCAATAGCCGAGAAACCCATTTTTGAAAACAAAGTCACCATCAAACAGAAAACACCGATGGGAGCGACATTCATCAGCATTAACACCAGGCGCATTACAACTTCATTCCAATCATTGAAGGTATCCCGAAGACGCTCCCCATGAGCGCCTGCTTTTGTAATGGCGACCCCCAGTAGAATCGCGAAAACAATAATCTGAAGCATATTAGTTTCGGCCATCGCCTGTATGGGATTGGTGGGGAATATATTGATTACTACCTGTTTCAGAGAAGGACTTTCCTTCGCCACAAATTCAGTGGCTGTGGCCATATTGAAGCCCATGCCCGGATTAATCAGATTGGCTAACAACAGAGCAAGGCAAATTGCAATGGCAGTGGTCATCAGGTACAGACCCACGGCCTTGATACCAATTCGACCCATGTGGCCTTCACCTGAGAGATTACTTGCGCCCGAGACCAGGGACACAAACACCAGCGGCACGACTAAGAGTTTCAAACTGGCTATAAATACCTTGCCACCCACATCGAAGATACCATCAACCACATAAACTCTGAGAAAACTCGATGTGTCAAGTGCCATGGCATGGATTAACGAGCCCAGTACCAGTCCCAGTAGCATGCCCAGTAAAATATTTCGAGTCAGTTTACTCCGATCCATAACCTGTCCTAAGCCTGTTCTTCCATTTCAAAATCTTCCTTGCTCACACCACACTCTGGACAGACCCAGTCATCAGGAATATCTTCCCAGCGTGTACCCGCAGCAATTCCCTCTTCTTCCAGCCCTTCTTCTTCATCATAGATAAACCCACAAACAATACATTGCCACCTTTTCATAATAGTTTCTTCACCACCTTTCATTAATTTCTAAAAAATAAACGCATCCCAACGGATGTGCTGTGACCACAAGATCCGTATACTAACTCATTTGCAATATGACAAACATGCCCAAATAATGCTGCAACCGCTGATTGATAGCTGGCAACAAAAAGCCCCTCTGCTAATACAAGTATCACGGCTAGACCGGCCGGTTGGATCTGTGCTGCTACTCTGGCCAACCCTTTGGGCCCTCTGGATTGCTGCTGGGGGATTCCCGGGCTGGCACCTGCTCTGCGTATTTTGTCTGGGTACTCTGCTGACCCGTTCGGCTGGCTGTATCATTAACGATATTGCAGACCGGAAAATAGACCCGCACGTTGAGCGAACCCGGCATCGTCCCCTGGCGACCGGCCAATTAAGCGTTTTCACAGCGATACTCTTTATGGCCTTTCTCCTTTTCATTTCCCTGCTACTGGTGCTCAGCACAAACCTGCATACCTTCTTACTGGCAATTGCCGGAGCGCTTATTGCCGGTCTTTATCCCTTTGCAAAAAGAATCAGCCACTTGCCCCAGATCGTTCTTGGGATTGCGTTTTCCTGTGGAATACCCATGGCATTCACCGCCGTAACAAATTCGTTACCGCTGATCTGCTGGTTGTTATTCCTTGCCAACCTGGTCTGGGTAGTGGCTTACGATACTGAATATGCCATGGTAGACCGGGAAGATGACTTAACAATCGGGGTCGGTTCAACCGCCATTTTATTTGGTGATCTGGACCGCCTGATGATAGCTTTGCTGCAAGGTCTTTTTGTTGTCATGCTCATCCAGATGGGCAATGAACTGGCTTTCGAGACTTCTTATTACGCGAGTATCATCGCAGTATCCTGCCTGTTCATCTACCAGCAATTCCTGATCAGAAACCGACAGCGAGAAAAGTGCTTAACTGCATTCCTGAATAATCAGTGGGTCGGCGGCTTAATTTTTCTAGGCGTCCTGGTGCAATATTAGAACCCATTATGAATGCTGCCATAAAAATCATCGATCGGATCAGCGAAGCCATAGGGCACTGTATAGCGTGGCTGGCTTTGATTATGATGATTCTCACAGGGATGGTGGTCATCGCTCGATATTTCTTTAATTTTGGATCCATCGCCATTCAAGAATCGATTATGTATCTGCACGCAACACTATTCATGCTCGGCATTGCCTATACCCTCAAACAGGGGGGCCATGTTCGAGTTGATATATTGCAAAGAAATCTCTCGCTGCGTCGACAATGCCAGATCGAACTCATCGGTTTTGTGATTTTTCTACTGCCAGTCGCCCTGTTTATGTTTTTCAGCAGTCTAAACTATGTTCGATTTTCCTGGTCGCTGTTCGAATCTTCCGGAGCACCAGGAGGATTACCCGGTATTTTCTTACTGAAAACCCTGATTCCCATCATGGCACTCGGCCTACTCCTGCAGGGTATCGCTGAAGCCCTTAAAAACCTGGTTAAACTTAGAACAGCAAACCATGGCTGAATATGCCTCACTCATGCTGTTTGCAAGCGTCTTCTTATTATTACTGATGGGCTATCCCGTCGCCCTTACCCTTGCCGGCACCTCATTGCTGGCAGCAGCTGTGGGAATTGCTACGGGACATTTTGATCTTGTTTTTCTCTATGCCACGCCTAATCGAGTGTTTGGAATCATGACAAACCAGACCTTGATTGCAGTCCCTTTATTTGTACTGATGGGCATAATTCTGGAAAAGTCAAAGATTGCTGAAGACCTGCTCGATGCCATGACCCGTTCCTTTGGCGCCCTTCCAGGGGGCCTGGGTTTTGCGGTATGTATGGTCGGCATGCTGATGGCTGCGAGCACAGGAATCGTCGGTGCTACCGTCGTGACCATGGGCCTCATGTCGCTGCCTACCATGTTAAAAGCAGGCTATCATCCTTCGCTGGCGACGGGCACCATCTGCGCTACTGGGACGCTGGGCCAGATCATTCCACCGTCCATAGCGCTGGTACTGCTCGGCGACGTTATCGCCAGTGCTTATCAACAGGCTCAGCTTTCAATCGGTATTTTCAACCCACGATCTATTTCGGTAGGCGACCTATTCGCCGGAGCGATAATTCCAGGCTTCATTCTGGTTGCCCTGTACAGCTTGCTGGTAGTGCTCACAGCAGTCTTCAAACCAGAACTGGCACCTCCTACAAAATTGCCAGCCGTGAAACTTAATCAGCTCTTATTCAGTGCTATGCCCCCGTTGCTACTGATTGTGACGGTTCTCGGGTCAATTCTATTAGGCATGGCAACGCCCACAGAAGCCGCCGGTGTTGGCGCCCTGGGAGCTTTCCTGCTGGCCCTGGGTAAAGGCACCTTCAATACAGACAAACTCAGAAGCACGCTGCGGGCCACTACCCAAACAACCTCCATGGTGTTTTTCATCTTGATCGGCGCTTCACTGTTTTCACTGGTTTTTCGAGGTTACGGCGGGGATGAACTGGTACAGTCACTTTTTAACGACATGCCCGGCGGTGTGTTCGGCGCAACCTGCGTGGTGATGGTGGTTATATTTCTACTCGGCTTTATCCTTGATTTTATTGAAATTACCTTTGTTGTTGTGCCTATTGTTGGGCCAATCCTCATGGCCATGGGTGTTGACCCGGTCTGGTTGGGCATCATGATTGCTATCAATCTGCAGACCTCTTTCCTGACGCCACCGTTTGGATTTGCGCTATTTTACCTGCGTGGTGCAGTCGGTGATCAGGTTAAAACCAGCGACATTTATATCGGCGTAATCCCGTTCATATTAATTCAGCTATTGCTGCTGGTATTCCTGGCCTGGCAACCCTGGATCGCAACCTGGTTACCCAGCCAGCTTTATAACTAATATCCCTCGAGTTCCGCCCGTATATTCATAAAAGCGCGCTCGGAATATTCGTTGTAAGCGATAACACCTTTCCGGAAGTTCTCATAGGAACGAAAAATTCTGATACTTAATTCGTCATCACCAACCAATTCAGCGACTTTCTCATCAGAGATAAGTTTCAATTGCGCCAGAACATCATTGGGTAATCGACGCACTTTAACACCATGTTGTTCTACTAATTCCTTCAGTGCTTCATTGTTGCGGGCGGTGTACTCAGCAAGCACATCGTTGCTAACGG
The DNA here is from genome assembly GCA_028822125.1 of Pseudomonadales bacterium. Lineage (GTDB taxonomy): Bacteria > Pseudomonadota > Gammaproteobacteria > Pseudomonadales > Azotimanducaceae > UBA9926. The sequence continues at coordinate 7,535 of JAPKEK010000084.1, forward strand.
CAAGCGTCGCTGTTCTCAGGATTGCCTGCAGG
>JAPKEK010000085.1 GCA_028822125.1 Pseudomonadales bacterium
CTTAGGACCATACTGGACCGGAAAAATAAGGCTCAACAGCCCATATTATGACCAGTATTACTACCAAAACTACGAAGGCGAATCCTGTGCCACCGCCTATCCCCAGCACCCTTAAAACTGTGCTTTAAAACACAATAAATTACCATTTACCACGCGGTCACCAGCAATCTACCACCTAGAAACCTGCTCAATTTACTATAGTTTTCGCTGGTTAAAACCTTTGTCGAGCAAGATATGTCGAAGATAGTGTTTGTACCGTTAACGGACGAAATGGTATTTGAGCATCCGGAAATGATTGCGGGACCGATCATGGCCTATAAACCGGTCACGGATAGTAAGAATCATCGATCCTTAAACGCAAAGAAATCACTGGACGCTCCAGCTGCTTATCTGAAAGGCGATATGATCAATGGCCTCGACGTTGCCTATACAAACGACAACCCTGTCAAAGGATTCCATGTATAGGACAATTCTTCTACCTCTGTACCATCAACTTCCCACCGCAGCAGAAGTCGAGGCAGCTCATTTAGTTGCCCGCAGTTACAACAGCTATATCGAGGGATTTTTCGTACCCCACCTGATGCAAACCGTCGTCGGTGTCGGCATTGTGGCGCATGGCGCTGTTGCCATCGAGGGCGATCGCGAAGCAGAACAACTGGCAAGTGAGGCGCGTCAATGCTGGTTCAATCTTATTGACGACCAAGGGATTCCAATCGGTACGCTGGATGATAAAAGCATTGGTGTGCGGGGTCATTGGGTGAAGAGCGATCAATTCTCAGAAAGAATAATCGGAGAACACGCCCGGCTGTTCGATCTTGCCATTGTCCGCAGGAATTTAGATGACAAGGGATCATTCTGGCAGGCCACTGCTGAAGCCGTGCTTTTTGAAGGCGGCAGACCGCTGCTGCTGGTCGGTGACACTATCCCCGAGACCCTCGGGCAAAACATCGTCATAGCCTGGAATGGCAGTACAGAAGCCGGCCGAAGCATCAGCGCAAGCGCACCCCTGCTGGAGGCTGCAGAGCAAGTCACTGTGCTGAGCGTAACCGATGGGATGGTGTCAGGTCCCAGCGGTGCCGATATCTCTGACCATTTAAGGGTTCGGGGTATTGCCGCGCATGAACAGACTATTGATCGAAACGGCAGCAGCATCGGCCAAGCAATCCTCAATTTTGCCGAGCGAACAAATGCGGATCTGTTGATCAAAAGTGCATTTACTCATTCAAGGTTCCGACAACTGGTGTTTGGAGGGGCGACTCGGGAAATCATGCAGAATTCAACACTCCCTGTTCTCATGTGTCACTGAATCATGGCAAATGATCATTTATCCCGACATCAAGATTCAGGGCGGGTGGTGACCGAAATTAAAAAAGGAATCAAATATCCAGGTAAATATGCTGTTCGACCTCGCGTTAATGAAGAGGAAGGTTGTTGTAAAGAGACTGAAAAGAAGACAATCAAACCGCCAAAAAAACTATGGAATGATGGCGACGAAGGTAATGATTCGGTCGGTGGGTGAACAGGGTATGTGGGCCTAAGGCCTTCTTGAGCGTCAAAATAAACCCCACCTAGCGGCGAGATTTTAGGTGACGAACCTGTCGTTTTCATCGACGTTTATGCCCCACCCAGCAGGGCCATTGCTCAGTGGGTTGAGAACAACAAATTTTAAGTCCGACAACGGCTGTGTGCTTGTTGAGAAGTAGTCATCCAGTGCAGTCAACAGGGTGTTAAGGCTTTGATATATAAGTTTGTTTTATAAAATATACCTATTTGCTACCATTTTTAAAGTCAGTTTGACGGACTGTCTTAAATCATGTTTCACTGTTCGAGAGGTTCTAGCATGCTTTCGCTAATTTGCTTGAAATTTGAACCTAATTTGAATGGAGGGTAACTTATGAAGGATATTAAAAAATTCCAACAGATGTTTCGCGATGGACGCATGAATCGTCGAGATTTCCTCGCAGCTATGGGTGCTTTGGGGTTTACCGCGACAACTGCGGGCGGTCTATTGACGTCGGCCAGTGCGCTGGCAGAGACGCCGAAGAAAGGTGGTCGACTCAGATTTGCTTGGGATCAACATGGTCCAGCAGATACGCTCGACCCAGCGTTGAATACCGCGACGATCGACTATGTTCGTGGCCGTTGTTACTACAACAGGCTCACGCAGTTTAATCCTGACCTCTCGCTAAGAGGAGATTTGGCAGAAGAGTGGAGTGTTAATTCCAACGCCACAGAATTCACCTTTAAGTTGCGTAAGGGCGTGACATTCCATGATGGTGCAGATTTCACGGCCGATGACGCGCTCTATGCCATGAATCGTCACTTGGGGGCAGATTCGATCTCAAAAGCATCGTCGCTCGTCAGTATGGTCAGTGAGTGGAAGAAGATTGACAAGTACACCATCAAGGCAATCTTGAGTTCACCCAATGCTGATCTTGCTTCTATCCTGGGTACTTTTCACTTCAACATCGTTCAGAATGGCGCTGAAGGGGAATACTTTCAAAAACCCAATGCGACTGGCCCGTTTACAGTTGAAGAATTTGTCCCGGGCGTGCGTTCTGTCGGAAAGAGAAATCCCAACTATTTTCGTGATGGGCCTTACCTCGACGAGGTAGAGACATTTGCTATCACCGATGCTGTTGCGCGGACCAACGCACTCGTCGCCGGCGATATTCAGATCTGTGGAAACCTCGATCCGAAGGCGATCAAGCAAATCGAAGGGAACAATGGTACCGAAATTTACATGGTGCCGTCGGGCGGATATCCAACTATCTGTGTTATGCGGGATCGTCATCCCGGTGACAATTTGGACTTTGTACTGGCACTGAAGTACCTGCAGCGCCGCGAGAAAATCCTCAAAGGCATCTTCAAGGGTATGGGTACCATGGGTAACGACCATCCGATTGGTTCGGCCTACCTGAAGCACTGTGCAGATCTACCACAGCGCCCCTTCGATCCTGATAAAGCGAAGTTTCATCTGAAAAAATCGGGCATCACGGAAGCTGAGATTCACGTTGCTGAGATTAAAGGCGGTATTACGGACATGTGCCTGCTCCTGCAACGTGAGGCATCGAAGATCGGTCTTAAGCTGAATGTGAAACGGGTCCCGAATGATGGGTACTGGGGTGCGGTCTGGATGAAGCAGCCGATCATGGTGTCATCCTGGAACATGCGTCCGACCGCCAACGTCATGCTGACACTGGCTTTCAAGAGTGATGCACCGTGGAATGAAGTTCATTGGAAGAACGAGCGTTTCGATGAATTGTTGCTTGCCTCCCGGGCCGAAGCTGATCCTGCGAAATCACAGGAACTGTACTGTGAAATGCAAAAGCTGGTCAGCGATGACGGTGGGAACGTCATTCCATTGCACGCAGCTTACCTGGATGCCATTTCAAGTAAGGTCAAAGGGATGCCCAAGGTTCCACTGGCTGCAACAGGTGGTGGTGAGTGGCCAGAGTACGCCTGGATCGATAGCTAAGGTAATCGAATTAACACGGGCTTGCGCTTTCAGGCGTGAGCCCGTGTTTTTGTTTATCAATGGCTATCTTTTGGTGCTCGTCTAGATGGACTACGCAGGCGTAGAACTATGATGGGGCAAATGATTCTTCGGCGAGCGGGTATTGGCCTGGTCACGCTTTGGGTAGTCTCAGTGCTGGTGTTTGCGGGTACGGAAATCTTACCGGGTGACGTGGCCGAGGTGATGCTCGGGCAGGAAGCAACACCAGTCGCGCTCGAAAATCTTCGAGAGAAACTTGGACTCAATAAACCTGCCCCAGTACGCTACCTGGAATGGCTTCAGGACATGGCGACGGCCGACCTGGGCATGTCACAGGCTGGGGGCACCTCGATTGATAAGCTGATCGGCAGTCGGCTCTATAACACGATGCTGCTCAGCGTGATTGTTGCAGCTATCGCGGTACCGATCTCTTTGATACTGGGGTTATTGGCCGCCATGTTTCCAGGCAGTCGACTCGACCGAGCGATAACGACTGCCACGTTGTGCCTGATATCCGTTCCTGAGTTCTTTATTGCAACACTGCTGGTGCTGATTCTTGCGATCCAGTTGAACTGGTTGCCGGCGATTGCCTACATAACAGAGTTTGAATCGGTCTGGCAGCTTCTTAGATCACTCGCCATGCCGATTTTGACGCTGTGTATCGTGATTGCCGCACAGATCATCCGTATGACGCGGGCGACAGTGCTCAATGTCATGAGTTCGCCGTATATCGAAATGGCCATACTCAAAGGTGTTAACCGCAAAAGAATTATCCTTCGCCATGCGTTGTTTAATGCGATCGGTCCAATCGTCAATATCGTCGCGCTCAATCTCGCGTATCTGGTCAGCGGGGTCGTAATTGTCGAGACCATATTTGCCTATCCGGGACTGGCCAAGTTAATGATTGACGGTGTGCAGACCCGGGATATGCCCCTGGTTCAGACCTGCGCCATGATCTTCTGTGCGACTTATGTTGTTTTGATCTTTATTGCCGATCTTTCGGCGATGCTCTCCAACCCGCGGCTGCGGCATCCCAAATAAGGTCTGAAATCAAATGGCTGAACCGATCACAGTGACTGCGCAGTTCGAGGAGCTGCCCGATGCCCCGCCCAAGCGAAGGCTCAAGTTGTCCTGGAGTGGCAAGCTCGCGGTCTGTGTCGTTTCCTTCTGGATCGTCATTGCGTTTATTGGCCCGTTTATCTCGCCGTACCACGAAGCGGAGTTCCTGGAAGAGGATCTTTTTAGGGTGGCGGGCAGTGACGAATATCCGGAAGTGGAGTTTCAGGGTATCAGCAAGATCACGTTGCTGGGCACAGACTATCTTGGCCGGGATACCTTGTCCCGGATCCTCTGGGGTGCAAGAACAACCATTGGGATATCTCTAGCCGCGACATTGTTGGCTTACTTCGTGGGTGTCACACTCGGCATCGCCGCTGCTGCAGGCGGTAGTAGGCTCGATGCGATGCTCAGCCGAGTCAACGATGCCTTTCTTTCTATTCCCCACATTATGCTGGGTCTAATCGTGATTGCTGCTGTTGGCAGTACGATCCCAATTCTGATTATTATGTCGGGTTTGATCTATGCCACCAGTGTATTCCGAATCGCACGCTCTCTCGGGCAGGAGATTTTTGTCAGTGACTATGTTGAGGCGGCCAGGGTACGAGGAGAGGGATTGTGGTGGGTGATCACCCGCGAAGTACTTCCTAATGTGGCTATGCCATTGGCAACAGATTTCGGACTGCGCCTGGTGTTTGTTATTTTATTTATCTCCAGTCTGAGTTTTCTCGGGCTTGGCGTTCAGCCGCCAATGGCTGATTGGGGCAGTATGGTCAAGGAAAACCTGTCCGGCTTGGCTTATGGCGCTCTAGCCCCTATGGCGCCAGCTTTTGCCATTGCGTCGTTAACTATCTCGATCAATATGATCGTTGATGATATTTCTGCACACTCCGGTGGTAAGCTGGCCAAAAGGCTGATCTGATCCCGGCGAGATGTAGCCCTGATTACCTCTCGTTGATACGCGTAATCAAGCTGACAATGTGCTACCAACCGCGTTCGAGTGAATGTCGACAAATCCAGTGCTTTGTTCCTGACTGGGACTGGCGACAACGATAATTCGGGTTCCCTCGTAGCATTTAACAATGTTCTCTACAGCGACAGGGCTTCTGCGCGACCTTTCAATTTCTATGCGGGCCACCGAGGCGCCGGACATGGGACTTGGGCCTGATATGGACGTGATTGGTGAATCGGTTGTCATTTACACGTGACGGCTCTTAATAATTTTCTTACACCACGTGTATGTGACTGGAATGGACCCTGTTTCAGCACACTAGTAATGGCGAGAAAGAATGGGCCAGTAGCAATGGCAAAAAAGCAGTGGAAAATGGTGGTCCTAACTGGACTTAAGACCTTCTTGAGCGTCAAAAGAAACCCCACCCAAGAGGATAGGTGGGGTAATTTTACAAACCTCCCTGTGAGGGTAAAGAAATCAAATATCACTCTATCCAATACAGGGCAAAATAAATACGAGTAATACACTAAGGTATAAATACGGGTAAACCACTAAGGTAATGCTCAGCTGTACCCATCTTTGGACCATTCGGTCCATCTAACAGAGCATGTCAAAGGTAGACATTGGGTATTAAGATGAAAGCATTATTCCAAAGATTTGCATTAATTATTCTCCTGTTTTCTGTAATAGGCACATCTCTCGCTGGCACCCATCGTGGCTATGAACCGAAGATGTTAGAAACTGGAAAGTTCCTGTTTCAAGGAAACTGTGCTGCTTGTCACGGAATGAACGCCGAGGGTACCGTGAAAAACTGGCATAAAAAAAACGAGAGTGGAAAACATCCACCACCGCCTCTAAACGGTACAGCCCACGCTTGGCACCATTCATTCAAAGCGTTAGCCCATACAATAAGAAATGGTACTCAATCTATTGAAGGGAGTATGCCCTCATGGAAGGCTAAACTTTCTGACGAAGAAATCGGTGCAATTATTTTCTGGCTTACTTCATTGTGGCCCGATGAAATTTATGCCTCGTGGTTAGAAAGGAATAAACAGTAGTCGCAACTTCCAGACATGGCAGAAAGGTTTACAGTTTTAGTGGGATGTTGGGAATGAAACACATCTACACATTCTTCTGTTTGTTTCTACTTATTCGCAGTTGTTGTGTTTTTTCCACATGTTTGGATCATGGCCCTCGGGTATGTTCAGACAGGGATCGTCGCTTGAATAACCACGTAGACGATTGTATAAAGCCACTTGTGCAGGCTTGAGTACCGGACTGGCCTGCAAGTGTGCGAAGAGGTGGGTATAGCGGAGTTCAGTCTGTACAGTGGCAATCTTTAAGAGCAGAGTCTTTAGTGTGTCCGAGGTGATCTGGCCCGTGGCAAACTGCTCATTCAGTTCTCGTTCAAGAGCCACATAGTGTTCACCAAGACGGCGAGCATTCTGGTTCATCTCTGACCAAATGGCTTCGATGGCGCTGACTTGCTCAGAAGAAAGGCCGATCTCGGATTTCATCTCCAACAGATGTACGGGCCCGGGCACACCATTCAACTCAGCAGACTTAGCAAGACCCCAGCCGCGGCCATTCAACAGATCGTCTATATCCTTGGCCGAAAGCGATTTGATGACGCGTGCTTCTTCCCCAGCATAAGGAGATGTCAGCGTGCTAGTCGCCTGCACAAGGAAACTTGTTGACGTGAGGGTTGCAACAATCAATAGAGTCAACGAATATTTCATAATTGTGAATCTCTAGATAGGGTATGGACTGGTGAATCGTTGTTGGTATTAAGATTATGCCCAAGTAGTGCGCTATCAGGTATGTCCATGTGCGCCTCTCTAGTTACCACGGAGATATTAGTAGCGGGAGAAAGGCCATGATGATGGCTTTGCCCAGACTGTTGTCGAATGGCTGGACAGTTTGTAGACTGCTTTTGGTATCGGTCATTAACAGGGGCACCCTACCGAAGCAGGATGCCCAAATTGTGGACAACTGTAAGACACAGGGGGTTCAGATGAATCGAGTGCTCAAGGCTATGGTTCTATTTTTCATCTTGACGGG
>JAPKEK010000086.1 GCA_028822125.1 Pseudomonadales bacterium
CAAAGTCATCGAGTGGTTGGATCAGAAGCATCATTAATGGTTTGACCGCGAATGGCTTGACCGCGGCCTGGCAGGTTGTTTACAGCACCCCCTCTGTCCGGGACAGAATTCAGTACCTGTGGCACATCGCCTAGTGCTGTGCAGGGCGGGGTACTGGGGTTTCAGGCGAATAGTAAAGCAAGCCGATAAAGGCAGGGTATTGACCTGTTGTGCAAAAGCATTCGCTGAACTGATTTCCATGAGCGGTAGTAGCCCCAATGTCGGATCAAAGGGCTGATAATCTCGGAAGTTAAGTTGCCTGGTGCTGAATGATCAAGTACAGTCTGCGTCTCGAATATGGCGCCGCCCTGGTTGAGAGTAATCCAGGTCACCGTTAAAACGTATTTTGGAGCAGATATCATGGCTGACCCGTCGAAATTATCGCTGCCTGTGGCGACCCCAGAAACGCAGCACTTCTGGGAGGGAACACAGGAAGGCGAGTTGCGTTTGCAGAAATGTCTTAGTTGTTCAGACACATATTTTCCACCCAGGCCCTTCTGCCCGGCCTGTTCAAGCCAGGATGTCGACGTGTTTACGGCCAGTGGTCGAGCCACACTGTACAGCTATATAATTAATCATCGACCCCATCCGGCGTTTGATGGGCCCTATTCAATTGCTGTAGTGGAACTTGAGGAAGGGCCAAGGATGATGACCAATATAATCAATACGTTGCAGCAACCAGAAAACCTGTTGTTGGATATGCCACTGCAGGTAGTGTTCAGAAAAGTCAGTGAGACGATTGCCTTGCCTTATTTTCAGCCTGCCGGGAGCGCTATATGAAACGTGGAAGTATCGCTATTGTCGGGGCTGCTGAAACGACCGAACTCGGCCGGATACCTGGCTTAAGTCAACTGCAGTTACATGCAGATGCTGCGCTAAACTGTGTGCGGGATGCAGGTATTTCCATGGCCGATATAGATGGTGTGGCCTGTGCAGGAGAGTCTCCTGCTTCGGTTGCACATTATCTAGGGATTCAGCCCAACTGGGTCGACAGTACATCCGTTGGCGGTTGCAGTTTTATGCTCCATGTACGCCATGCGGCAGCGGCCATCAATGATGGCTTGTGTAACACAGTACTCATTACCCACGGTGAGAGTGGCCGATCTAATGTTGGTAGAAGTGGCTTTCGCGGTGGTGGCGCCGCGACCCTGCCAGGTCAGTTTGAAGCACCCTTTGGCGGTATGGGTCCAACCACAAGTTTTACCCTTCCATTCCTCAGGTATATGAAAGAAACAGGAACGACTTTGGAGCAGTTGGCCATGGTCGCGGTCAGTCAGCGATGTTGGGCAGGTTTAAATCCCCGTGCCACGTTGAAGGAACCAATCACGGTCGATGAAGTGATGAATGACAGGATGATTGCCTACCCGTTCACCAAGCCTGAATGCTGTCTGGTTACCGACGGTGGTGGCGCTCTGATAGTGGTAGCAGCTGATCGAGTTGCAGATTTTCCGCAGAGCCCGGTTTATTTACTGGGAACCGGTGAAAGTGTTGAAACTCCCATGATCAGTCAGATGGCGGACTTTACAAGTTCCAGGGCATTTAGAATTTCATCCGCAAACGCTTTTGCTGAAGCAGGTATCCAGCATTCAGAGGTTGATCATGTGATGATTTATGATGCCTTTGCTCACCTGCCATTTTATGGGCTTGAAGATATGGGCTTTTGTAAGAAAGGTGAGGCTGGGCCTTATATTGCAGAGGGTAATACCTCGCCTGGCGGTGAATTACCCGTCAATACCAATGGTGGTGGCCTTAGCTATATGCATTCCGGCATGTATGGCATGTATGCCCTACAGGAAAGTGTGCGACAGATCAGGGGTAGCGCTGCGGCACAGGTGGAAGCAGCTAATATCAGTGTTTGCCATGGCGTGGGTGGTATGTTTGCAGCCAGTGGTACCATTATCATGGGGACTCAGGAAACGCTCTAATTAGGCGCTTTGAAGGTTATTTTTCAGTATTAGTTGCTAATGAATCTGGACAAAACAGCCGATTGAAAATAGACTGCGCTCAGTTTGCTTTATTACGCCGTTTGCGGGCAGTCATAAGGCATAAAATTATGGTCTATAGATATGCTCAGGAGATGCAATTATGACAAGCAGACGAACATTCATTAAGTCAACGGCCGCATTGGGATTAATACCGCTTTTGCCAATATCCATGTTGTCACAAGGAGTTGACAAAGTAACCATAGATGATCCTGTTGCTAAAGCCCTAAAATATACCGAAGACGCAACTAATGCCGTCCGTTCTGACAGGGGAGGAGTCGCTGCAGCTGACCAGGTCTGTTCCAATTGTGAGTATTATACAGTCGTTGGCAGTGATGCTGCTTCGGGTTCATGCACTTTACTGGGGAATCGCCTGGTCGTTGGTGTCGGCTGGTGTAGTGTTTGGGTACCTAAGCGATAACCCGAGCAATTGGGATCAAGCATCTATGATTAAGCCTGCTAAACATCTGTAAAGCCATACTGCTGACAGCCCAGCTGCTGACCACAGGGGAGCTGCTGAGTTGTTGGTGGATTATTCCCGGGGTTTAGGTGAATTTGATTTGCCTGCCTGTCCGTCATACTCTGCTCAGAGCATACCGGTTTCGTCAGGCGGACATACAGTGGCTTTAGAATATGATGATAGTCGTCTTCGAGTTCAAACCACCAGTGGTCTGGTAGTCGGCGATAAATCGGGCTCTGTTGAATCTTTCAAAGGTATTCCTTATGCTGCTGCCCCCGTTGGGGATTTACGATGGCAGGCCCCGCAATCTGAAACGCATCCAGATAGGCTGATCGATGCCAGCCGTTTTGGATTCATCTGCCCTCAGCCCATCTCAGCCGAGTGCCCTGAAGAGCTCATGTCCGAAGATTGCCTCAATCTCAATGTCTGGACGGGCAATACCCAAAGCAAGCAGGCGGTTATGGTCTGGATCCATGGTGGCGGCTTCAGGGGAGGCTCTAATCAAATCCAGGGAGAAGTGCTGGCTGAGCAGAATGTGGTGGTCGTTGCTTTAAATTACCGCCTCGGTGCATTTGGTTTTTTCGCTCATCCTTTTGTTCAGGGTCCAGGTTTTAATTTTGGCCTGCTGGATCTCATTGAAGGCTTAAAATGGATCCAGAAAAACATACTGGCCTTTGGTGGTGACCCCGGCAGGGTTACTATCTTTGGCATCTCCGCTGGCGCTGCGGCAGTTAATTTACTTATGGCTTCGGATGCTGCCAGAGGCTTGTTCCATGGTGCCATCGCACAGAGTGGTTATGGTACCTGGCCACTGTTGCGTAGCCGCTTGGCACAAACGCCTGGGCCGGCCAACTTGCTTATGAATGCCCCCGACGCCGCTGAGTACGATGCTGACATGATTATTCAGCGGACTGGTCAGATAGGCGTGGACCTAAAGTCCCTGCAGGCAATTCCAGCCAGGCAGTTGGTGGATGCTCAGACTGGCTTTCAATTACCCATTGTAGATGGTTCAGTGGTAGCCGAAGAACCAGGTATCCGTTTTCAGGCAGGTAAGCAACATGCTATTCCTTACCTTTCAGGTGGAAATAGTTATGAAGGCACCATCATGCCGAGTTACCAGATCGACCCCGAAGTATATGAAAAGTCCTGGAATCTATTTGACCCTCAGTGGCCCATTGCTTATCAGAGGGACTTTCTGAAAAGCCCTAAATTAGCCCGGAAACGATTGTTTGGAGATGAGAGATACTTGTTGTCTGCGCTGTTACTGGCCGAATCCATGGGAAAAGTAGGTAGTCAAAGCTGGTTATATTTTATTGATTATTTACCTCCAGCTATGGCCGGCCAGATGGCGGGTAGTCCGCATGGGCTTGATGCCTGGTTGTTATTTTCTGCAGCTGAACAGGGTGATTCGGAGTCAGCCGAACTGTCTCATAATCTACGTAATTATTGGACCAACTTCGCTAAATTCGGGGACCCTGATGGCTGCATGGATGACAGGGACGGCAAAACCAGGCAACAGCGTTGGCAGTCGTATCAGGAAACAGGAGAATGGAAACGTTTTACTAACGGTGATCGTGTATCTGCTCTTGAGCTGAAAAAGAGACTGGCAGTTGCATTAGCGCGATATCGAGCCCGTATCAACCCGTTTTCCCTACAAGGTTGAAATTATGGTTTGTACGGCAGGGGAGCCTGATTAGACGCTACCGTCATTCGCTCTCCGTATCGAGACCAGCCGGCGTAATCAAAGATTGCCTGATGCTGAACACTGTGGTTGTCCCACATGGTTAGTGTGCCCGGTGCCCACTTGACCCTGCACTGCAGGCGAGGGTTACTGGCGGTATAGGCAAACAGGCCATCTAGCAGCATTTTACTCTCCCATTTAGGGATATCCTCGATATGGGTGGTGAAGCCTGGGTTAACAAACAAGGTGGCTCTGCCGGTGCTGGGATGGGCAGTCACCATGGGATGGCTGTTAGCGGGATATTCCTGGCCAGGTCGTAGTTTGATTCCATAGTGCTTTAAGTCGTGCTCTCCATCGTGAAAGGCAGTCCTATCCACAAGCAGGGTCTGTAGGTCAGGAGACAGACTATCGAAGGCGGCGTGCATATTCATAAACTGGGTGTCACCACCTTCATTTTCGGGAATTTCGGTGATATATAAGATGGAAGCGGAGGGAGGCAAGGAATCGCAGGAAACATCTGAATGCCAGGGTTCACCATTACTCTGAATTGCAGAGGGATTGATATCTATTATGAAAGTTTCCGGGTCATCTTTATTTAATCCGTTGCGTTTTGAAGGATGAATATGCAGTTCGCCGAACTGGCGAGCAAACTGTTTGTGTTGAGCCCGAGTCAGTGTTTGCCTGCGAAAGACCAGGACGTGATGTATGCGAAATGCATCTCGAACATCTTCAAGCGTTGCCGGTGGCAAAGGTTCGGCCAGATTCAGACCACTTATCTCGGCACCGACAGTGGGTGTAATGGGGTTTATCTTCAAGCTCATGGTGTATGCTCTCCATTATCTTGTGGGAAGCGAGTTTTTTTGTTGTTATCGATGCAGAGTTAAAGCGCCAAAGCATCCTCAAATAGGGCCTGTAACGATAATACCATTGTTCTGGCCAGCTAAAAGGTCTAAAGCTCAGATTCTACCCAGGCCCTATTTTTTTGGGGGGCTAAAGGGAAATGAGGAAGTCCTTACCAGGTGTACTACAAGCGGTGTTAGTCTGTTTCAGAGCGCTTGCTGATCATTCATGAAGGCCAGCATGTCTGTGCGTGAGGGGCCGGGTACGATGCGGGCAGCCGCATTTTTCTTTCTGCCACTGAGCATGTGTCGAAAGATGGTTAGTCGAATACGCCAATCTTTGAGGAATTCGCCTGGTTTTTCCATGAGGTTGAAAGTTTTCATTACACCTCTCAGGACGTGAATATGCTCCTGAGAAGCTCTGCCCAAGGCATCGCCGAATGCCAGGATTAACCGCTTTTTAAATCCTCGGGCCTTGTTTAGGGTTTTCCCTGCAAGGACGGCTCGGGCCCGCTTGATACCATTTTTATCCTCATTGAGGCTTGTTTTAAAAATAGGTCGAAGCTCCTGCTCCGTCCATTGATCGAAAACCAGGGCCCTTTGCACCGGGTCCTGATAATCTCCAAGCAGGCGGGTTAACAGGTGGCTATGGATAATGCCAGTACTGCAACCTCGGCCATAGAGAGGGTTGGTGTAAAGGGCAGCATCGCCCACAGCAAAATAGTTTAGCGCCAGTGGGGTTCCATCCTGGACAAAGTGATTCCAGACAGCCTTAATATTTCCCATGCCAAAGGAAGGAGTTGTTGACTTTGATTTAGTGGGGTCTACCCAAGGCTTAAGACCAGGGATATGTCGACAAATCCGGTCGAAATCCTCACCCTCTTTTACGTAGCTGTGCAAGGCTTCTTCATGTAGAGGAACGCAGATAATGACTGCGAAATGACCCCCATCCCCGGGAAAAACGCCATACTTAAGATATCCCAGGTCACCCGCTGAACGGGTATTGCCTGTTCGCTGCGGTTCGTCTATGCCGGGCAGGAACTGGTAGTGCCTGGTGTAGTAAACAATTTCTGCATCATCCTGTTCAGACAGAACGGGTACGCCAGCCAGCCTGAACCATTGCTTGAATTGACTGTTTCGACCGCCCGCATCTATGATGATGTCGGCGAAGATTTTTTCTTCACTGGCACCAGGGTTCCTGCTCTGAACCTTCAATCCGGTCAGCTGTATGCTGCCCTTTAAAGGGTTCGTTATCATCGCGTTGACGCGTGTAGATGACCGTATCTGGAGGTTAGATTGTTTTTCAGCATATCGGCGCAGTACCATCTCCATAGTGGCCCTTCTACACATGAGTAGCCACAGTTTTTCATCTCCGGCCTTGGGTCGGTATTTTGATTTTAATTTTACAGATAACATATCCTGAAAAGTAATTTTACGAGCGCCCGCTTCGAAGAAATCTGGCATCAGATCGGGAAATAACTCCTCGAGCAGATTACTCATGACGGCCAGGAAAGCGTGAGGGTGTTTGAATTGAGCAGCGCCTCTGCGTACCCAGTTAAAAAATATGTCATCTGGGTTTCCGTCTGGTAAGGGGTCATCACGTTCATAAAGCGTGACCTGGTGACCGTTTTTGGCAAGTGCCAGGCCGCAGCAGAGGCCACATATACCGGCACCTACAATGGCAATAGTTTGTGTTTCACTGACCGCAGGCGAATCAAGACGGTCAGTCGATAGTGATGGATTATTCATAAACAGGGGGTGATCCAGAATATCTCTTTGTGGCCGCTCAGGAATTTGTGCATACCGGTGTGGTCGCTCGTGCGTAGCTGAACAGTAAATCCCAATACTCACATCAAGTGGGGTTAGGGTCAAGGGTCCTGAAAACTAACAGGACTGATTATAAGGCGATACTGGTAGTCCAAATTAATTCTAAGAATGTCAGAAAAGATATGATTTTGACGAAAATGATGGCTTGCCTGGCCTGGCCTTTAATTTAAGGTTCTGGTTCAGGCTTTGAATTTAAGGCTTTGTCCTGGGTGTAGACTGTTAGATATCAGGTGTTAGGTATCCGATATCTGGTACCATGTAGCCTCGATTAGAGATCAGGTATGAATCTACATTAGTTTGGTTGTTAACAGTGAAATGATTGGTGGGTTTGAATTTCGTGAGTATGTTGAGTGCTTCTTCGGAGTAGGCCGTGAATGATAAAAAAGCCCTGTTGGGTGAATTGAGCATTGATGATACTCAACGTGATACAAGCAATCCTCTGGCACGTTGGATAGTGCTTGCTACCGTTGCCGTCGCACTTGCCGTGTCTGGTTGGTTCTGGTTTATGTCAGCAGTTGAGCCGGTATTGGTTGATCTGGTTAAAGCCCAGCCAGCAGATGGTCAGGAGAAGTCTCGTGGCGAGACTGTGCTGGACGCCAGTGGTTATGTAACGGCTAGACGTCAGGCCACTGTGTCGTCAAAGATCACCGGTAAAGTAACCGAAGTCTTTATCGAAGAAGGCGTTCACGTTGAAGCGAACCAGTTGCTTGCTCAACTGGATAAT
>JAPKEK010000762.1 GCA_028822125.1 Pseudomonadales bacterium
TTAAACAGAACCTTCAAAACACGCTCGATGCATTGAATACCATTGTGCTGGGTAAGCCCAGAGAAATTAAACTGGCATTAACAGCGGTTCTTGGCGCAGGACATTTATTGATCGAGGACCTGCCAGGTATGGGTAAGACGACCTTGGCTCAGGCTATGTCGAAGGTGCTTGGGCTCTCTCATCAACGTATCCAGTTTACTAGTGACGTGTTGCCTTCGGATGTGCTGGGCGTTACTGTTTTCAGTCAGATCGATGCTGAGTTCAGTTTTCATCAGGGACCCATATTCTGCAATTTGTTGTTGGCTGATGAAATCAATCGAACCACACCAAAAAGCCAGAGTGCGCTTCTGGAGGCGATGGAAGAGGGCAGCGTGACCACAGAAGGGGTGACCAGAGAATTACCGGACCCGTTTTTTGTCATCGCCACACAGAATCCAAACCATCAGACCGGAACTTATCCCTTGCCCGAATCGCAATTGGACAGGTTTCTGTTGAGGATTCAGCTTGGTTATCCAGATTCAGCTTCAGAACGAATCCTGCTTAAAAGCGGTGATCGAAGGAACCTGATCGCATCCTCTGACGCAGTCCTGGATGGAGAAAAAGTCAAGGCTCTGCAGCATGAAGTCAGTTTGCT
This sequence comes from Pseudomonadales bacterium, assembly GCA_028822125.1. GTDB lineage: Bacteria > Pseudomonadota > Gammaproteobacteria > Pseudomonadales > Azotimanducaceae > UBA9926. The sequence continues at coordinate 635 of JAPKEK010000762.1, forward strand.
ACGGGTATCTGATGAGCTGCTTGATTATCTGCAGAGGCTGGCTGAATTTACCCGACAATCAGAGACACTTCGATATGGCCTGTCTCCCAGGGGTGTAATGGCAGTGCTATCCGCTGCGAAGGCCTGGGCTTATATAGCAGGGCGTGACTATGTCATCCCCGAGGATATACAGGCGATCTTTTCTTCAGCGACAGATCATAGACTTCGTGACCAGTCAGGGAAGACGGTGTCCACACATCTATCAATAGGAGAGTGGATATTGACACAGGTAGATGTCATTAATTAGGTTTTCGTATGAAGGCTAATAAGCATCCATTTGGTCGTTTAGGAGATTCAGCTCGTTTCAGATTGTGGCTTAATCGTCGAGTTCCTCCACAAAAGGAAATCACCCTTAAATTGCGTAATATTTTCATATTACCCAGTCGCCAGGGCGTTTCTTTCAGCCTACTGATGATTTTGATTTTGATAGCCGGTATCAATTACCAGAATTCTCTCGCCCATGGCCTGGCATTCCTGTTGATGAGCCTGTTCATCGTCTCGATGCTGCACACTTATCGTAATCTTTCGGGTCTGGTTCTATCCGCTGGCCGGGGTGGGCGGGCATTCGCTGGCGACGAAATTGAATTTACGGTGACTTTAAGCTGTGCAGCAGACCGCGATCATGAGGCATTAAAGGTGTGTTGGTTAGATCATCTGGTAACCCAGACAGATCTGATAGACAAATCAGTAAGTGTATTGAGGGTGAGTACAATTGCTGGTAACCGAGGTTGGTTTGATCCAGGCAGGCTTACTGTTGAGACTCGCTTCCCCCTGGGTTTGTTTCGCGCGTGGGCATTGCTGGATCTGGATTTTAGAGCTCTTGTTTACCCTAACCCTATTGCTGAGGTGGC
>JAPKEK010000763.1 GCA_028822125.1 Pseudomonadales bacterium
CACTAGCCGTCAGACAAGGCCATGAATTGCCCCTTGAGGGTGTCAAAGTTCTGGATCTGATGTGGGCCCTGGCTGGCCCTGGTGCGACAAGATTGCTCGCTGATTTTGGCGCGACAGTGGTTAGGGTAGAGTCGACCACTCGTCTCGATGTTACCCGAACGATACGGCCGTTCATGGATGGAGATGAGTCTCCTGAAAAATCAGCGATCTTCCATAGTATCAACGCTGGTAAACAGATGGTGACCATTGACCTTACCAAGCCGGAAGGCCGAGAAGTTATTCTTGATCTAGTTCGGTGGGCTGATGTTATTACGGAATCATTTTCACCCAGGGCGATGAAAGCTTTGGGCCTGGATTACGCCACCTTGCGAGAAATAAAGCCAGACATCATCATGTTGAGCACCTGCCTGATGGGTCAGACAGGGCCCTTATCAATGTTTGCGGGTTATGGAAACCTGGCGGCGGCGATAACCGGTTTTTATGGAATCACCGGTTGGCCTGATAGAGAGCCGGCAGGTCCTTTTGGTGCTTATACTGATTACATTGCGCCGCGCTTTAATGCAATTGCCGTACTGGCAGCGTTGGATCATGCCAGACGGACGGGCCAAGGTCAGCATATTGATCTCGCTCAGAGTGAGGCGGCAATGCACTTTCTGACGCCAGCACTACTTGATTATAGCGCCAATGGAATCGTTCAATCGCGTCAGGGTAATCGAGATTCACATATAGCACCGCATGGAGTTTATGCCACCAGAGGCGATGATAAACACATTGCAATTGCTTGTGAAACGGATATTCAGTGGCGGGCGTTGTGCACGGTGATCGATTCGCTGGATGCCAATGATGCCGATTGGAGTAGTCTTGCAAACAGGCTCAGCCATCAGGATGACCTTGACTTATGTATCACCGAATATACAGCGGTGCAGGACGGCTATGAACTCGAGGCAATGCTTCAGGCTGTAAGTGTTCCTGCAGCAGTTGTCCAGAACAGCCCGGAGTTATATGCGGACCCACAACTGCAGCATCTTGGTCATTTCATTGCCCTACCTCATCCCGAGGGAGGTGAGACTACCATTGAGGCCTGCAGAATTAAGCTATCCCGTTCGGCTGTTTTCATCGATTCAAGCGCACCCACTTTCGGTCGGGACATGGCCGATGTCTTGAATCATCTGCTTGGCTATGATGATGAAAAATTTGGAGAGCTTCTGATCGCGGGTGCACTCGAGTAAACCAGCTACAGCGTAATTATTTCGCTATAGTTGAGCTAATACCTCATCGCTGTGCTCACCCGAGTGCGGTGCCCGCCGGCTGATTGACCAGGGACTGGCCGGCAATTGATAGGGTGCACCGGGATAGGTAACCGTGCGTTCTAAGTCGTCGTGTACTACTTCCACCGGAAAACCCCGCGCTTTGAAGTGTTCCTCCTCGAAGGCTTCCTCAGGAGAATAGATAATACCTACGGATGGTACTGACAAGTTAACTATTTTGAGACTCAGAAGTGGGAGTACTCTGCCTCT
>JAPKEK010000087.1 GCA_028822125.1 Pseudomonadales bacterium
ATTATGCGCAGCCGAATTGAAATAACAGATCAGTCCATAAACAATTTTCTCAGTTCAGAACTGGGCGCCTCTATTACCGCGAACGAATACAGATTTGTCCACATTCTAATCGCCGTACCCTCAGATGCTGATTCAAAGACCATTAGGAAAATCCGCCAGCAGGCAACCGATATACTGGTGGAAATCAATGCTGGGACTGATTTCCAGACACTCGCCATGGAGCGGTCTGCAGGTCAGAATGCCCTGAAAGGAGGCGATCTTGGTTGGCGTAAACCCGCCCAACTGCCCTCTATGTTTGCCGATATCGCCGAGACAATGAAAGTAGGTGAAGTCCAAGGCCCCATCCAAAGTGGCAGCGGATTCCACATCATAAAACTGGAGGAGAGTCGCGGAGCAAAAGCCAATGGCTTGATTGACCAGACAAAAGTGCGCCATGTGCTGATTAAATCCACCGAAATTCGAAACCTTGAAGAAGCCAAAGAACTGGCTATGGGTTTGCGCGACGAAATTCTGGATGGGAGAGAATTTGGCGAAGTGGCGAGATTATACTCTGACGATCCCGGCTCTGCTTTGAACGGCGGTGATCTGGGATGGAGCAGAGCAGGTGAATTTGTCGGCGCTTTTGAAGAAACCGTGAATGCATCAGAAATCAACGACGTCAGCAAAATTTTTAAAACAGCATTCGGTTATCATTTTCTGGAGGTAATCGGCCGCAGAACCGAGGACTTCAGCGAAGAATTTCTGCGTAACCAAGCTGAAAATTATCTGCGCAGCCAGATGATCGACGAGGAATTGGAAACCTGGATAAGAGAAATGAGGGAAGACGCTTTTGTCGAGATCCGAATCTAGCTTACCGCTTGCCATCTCACCAGGCGAACCGGCGGGTATCGGTCCGGATATCTGCATCGCAGCAGAGAACGACCTGGGGCCCCTACCCAGACGCATCTACTTCACTGATCCTGACCTGATTCAGGAGCGTTCGCGGCTGTTAGGATCAGACATGCCAGTCGCAGTCATGTCAAAATCGACAGTTTATAATCCTGACGCCATTAATATTCAGCCAGTCAGGCTGTCTTACACGCCAGTGCCTGGGCACGTGGACGCCAGAGCCGGCCCTTTTCTCCTGCAGGCTCTCAGACAAGGCGTTGCTGCATGCCAGACAGGAGCCTGTCGTGGCCTGGTCACAGGGCCTATTAATAAAGCAGTCATCAATCAAGCGGGTATTGCCTTTACCGGGCACACTCAATGGCTGGCCCAGGAAACCGGCACCAGCAAAGTGGTCATGATGCTGGCCAGTGACTCACTGCGGGTCGCCCTGGTCACCACTCATTTACCCCTGGCCGAAGTACCTTCTGCTATCACATTTAAAAACATCACAGAAACGATCACCCTGTTATCCACCAGTCTACAAAAGCACTTCGGCATACAACAACCCACCATACTGGTATGCGGGCTGAACCCTCATGCAGGCGAACAAGGGTACCTGGGCACAGAAGAAATAGAAGTTATTCAGCCTGCTCTGGCGCACCTGAGAATAAAGGGACATAACCTGATAGGGCCTCTGCCTGCGGATACGGCATTCACGCAAAAACAACTATCAAACGCTGATGCGGTAGTCGCCATGTATCACGATCAGGGGTTACCGGTACTGAAGCATCAAAGCTTTGGCGAAGCCGTCAATATCACTCTGGGCCTGCCTATCATAAGAACTTCAGTGGATCATGGCACTGCTCTGGACCTAGCCGGTACGGGTGAAGCAGATTACGGTAGCCTGCTAGCAGCGATCTCTATGGCTGACCGCATGTCCGAATCCGCCAATACAAATCAAGCATGAGCGCCAAAAAGCGCTTCGGCCAAAATTTTCTACACAGTTCCCGTGTAATCGAGGACATCATCTCAGCCGTAGCACCGAGGCAAAATGAAACAATACTTGAAATTGGCCCCGGTAGAGGATCACTGACCCGACTTTTAGCGGAAAGGACCGCAAACCTGATCGCCATTGAAATCGATCGAGACCTAATACCGCTTCTGAAAAAACAATTGCCATCGGGAGTGAACATCATCAATGCCGATATCCTCGACTACCCCATAGACGATTTACCCACTCCCCTGCGAGTCGTGGGCAATCTCCCCTACAATATATCTACGCCTTTGCTTTTCAGGTTGTTCGAGTATTGTGAACGATTAACCGACATGACCTTGATGCTGCAAGCTGAAGTGGTTGACCGTATGGTTGCCGCCCCGGGCAGCAGAGTCTATGGCAGACTCTCAGTTATGACTCAATACTACTGCCAGATAGAAAAACTCATGGCTGTCCCTGCTTCAGCCTTTACGCCCCGGCCTAAAGTCGAATCAGCGGTAGCCCGACTCCAGCCTCATAAAACAAAGCTAGCCGAAGCAGAAAATTTAGCCGTGCTGTCCAAGATCCTTATCCAGGCTTTTGGCCAGAGAAGAAAAACTATCAGAAACTCCCTAAGTGGCTGTCTCAATGCTGATGAACTACGCAGCATTGGCCTGGATCCAAAGCTTCGAGCAGAAAACTTAAGTGTCGAAAATTATACTGACTGTGCGAATTTCGTTTCGCGGAGAGATCAATGACGGTTTTTGCGTTAGGTGATATACAAGGCTGTTACCGAGAGTTAAGAGCCCTGCTTGAGCAAGTTCACTACGACAGCAATAAAGACAGCTTGTGGCTTACTGGAGATATCATCAATCGGGGACCTGATAATGTTGAAACCCTACAGTTCTTAATGGACCAGAGTAACGTTCAAATGGTGCTCGGCAACCATGATCTTCACTTCCTTGCTGTAGCCAGCGGCATTAGAGAACAGCTCAAAGGAGATACCCTATCGGATTTACTCGAACATAAAGAGCTTGACGCATTCACCGACTGGTTGCGCAAGCAGCCCCTGGTACGATACGACCCAGACTACGGCACGCTACTCGTTCACGCCGGTGTGCCCGGAATATGGGACCTTGAAACGGTTATGGCACTCAGTGAAGAAGTTTTTGATCAACTCACAAACAACAATTACCGTCGTTTCTTACAGGAGATGTACGGAAATAAACCTAGTGCCTGGCATAGCGATTTAACCGGCTTCGCCAGATTGAGATTAATTACCAACTTTTTCACCCGCATGCGCTTCTATCGTCATCCCGGAGAAATCGAACTGAGCCAGAAAAAAACCCAGGCACCGAAGGGATTTGAACCCTGGTTTGATTACCGCAATCCATCGCTGCAGAAGATCACAATCCTATTCGGTCATTGGGCCGCCCTGGGATGCATACAGCGACCCTATCTGGCAGGGCTGGATACTGGCTGTGTCTGGGGTCGGCACCTAACCGCCCTTCGTGTTGAGGACGGTCGACGCTTCAAGCAGCAGGCGCTGCCATGAGCCCGTGCCGGCAAATACCTGAAACCAGGTTGCCACAGTGAAACATCTGCTGGTAGGCGGCGCAGTTCGCGATAAGCTACTGGGAATCCCGGTGGCCGAGCAGGATTGGGTGGTTTTAGGAGAAACCCCTGAAAGTATGCTGCAACAAGGCTACAGACAAGTCGGAAAATCCTTCCCCGTTTTTTTGCACCCTTACACCGGAGACGAATATGCCCTGGCAAGGACAGAACAGAATACCGGGCCAGGCCACCAGAATTTCGCCTTCAACAGCAAGCCTGACGTGACCCTGGGAGAAGACCTGTACAGACGCGATCTAACTATCAATGCCATGGCAGAAACAGCGGATGGAACTATCATCGATCCCTACGGGGGTCAATCCGATCTCAGCAACAGACTGCTCAGACATGTTTCTCCAGCCTTCGATGAAGATCCTTTAAGAGTATTCAGATTAGCAAGGTTTTACGCCAAGTTAGAAAAATTCGGATTCCAGGTAGATGACCAAACCCGGTTACTATGTAGCAACATGGTCAATCGGGGAGACATCGACAGCTTATCCCCGGAGCGGATTTTCATGGAGCTTGACAAGGTTCTGAAAACCGAGCATCCGGAAAAGTTTTTTACTTTTATCAAGGATATAGGTGCTGCTGCCCATCTCTGGCCAGATCTGACCCAGGCAGCTATAGCCAGAATGAGTCTGATAGCACACAGTCTAGAGCCGGCACAGAAGTTTGCGTGTCTCTGCCTCGGCCTCACCGAAACCAGTCTGCAGAAGATTAATGACAAGGTCAGACTCCCCAAGCAATGGCAGGACCTCAACCTTTTACTGGCCCGGCACTACCAGCAACTGGTCAATCCCGACCTGAAGTCACCCGCTCATATTGTTACTACCCTGGAACATCTGGATGCGCGACGGAAACCGGACCGATTCGAAAAAATCCTGAAGATAATCGAGGCACTGCAACCAATCCAGTCGAGTATCGAAACCGCTGCTAAATGGCGACAGTGGCAAGCACTATGTGCCCAGGCGCAGACAAAAGATCTTCCCCGGCATTTAACAGGTGCTGAAATAAAAACCGCAGTAAGGGCATCACATATAGATATTATCGCGAGCCATTTACGTGGCTAAAGTCGCCCTCATAACCGGTGCAGCACAACGCATTGGCAGTGAAATTGCTCAACACTTCCACGCTCAGGGGTGGAACCTTGTACTGCACTATCGAACGTCTGAAGCCCAGGCTCAACAACTCTGTCAGCAATTCAATAATACTCGAGCCGAATCCGCCCGCCTGGTTCATGGCGATATCAGCGATCCCGACTGCTCTGAGCAAGCCCGTACGAGCTGGTTTAAATCAGACCAGAGACTCGACCTTCTGATTAACAATGCCGCCGTTTTTTCAGCACGTCCATTGAGCGAAATCGATCTTGCTCACTGGGAGGCCACCCTGAATACAAACGTGAGAGCGCCCCTGTTTCTATGCCAGTCGCTGGCACCTATATTAAAGTGTTCTACCGGCAGCATTATCAATATTGCTGATGTTTATGGCCAGCAGCCTCTTAAACATTACGTCGTTTACAGCATCAGCAAAGCTGGCCTGGTTATGATGACACGATCACTGGCACTGGAACTGGCTCCACAGATTAGGGTAAATGCAATCTCCCCGGGAGCCATTTTACAACCGAGTAATCAACCGTCAGGCGACACTGCCCTGGTCGATTCCATGCTTGAAAAGATTCCTCTCAAAAGAACCGGAAACGCGTCTGATATAGCGATGGCGGCATTCTATCTGGCAACCAATACTTATGTAACCGGCCAGGTTATCACTATTGATGGTGGTCGCTTAATCAGCTGAGTTTTTTTCCCTTGCGATGGCTCGATACCCTATATCGCGACGATACTGCATCCCCGCAAATTGAATACCCTTTATATCTTCATAGACCTGACTCTGAGCTGCACTGACTGAATTACCCAGGGCAGTGACAGCCAAAACCCGCCCACCCGATGTTTTAATATTGGTACCCTGCAATCGGGTTCCACAATGGAAAACTTTACTTTGCATGGGCAAACCCAGACCTTCGATCTCTTCGTTCTTACGATAGGCTTGGGGATAACCTTCTGCAGAGAGCACCACCGCAACAGCAGCGGCGTCTGTGAACTCCAGCGTACAACTGCCTAACCGGTTATTCACAGCACCAACACACAGGCTAACTAAATCAGATTGCATGCGCAGTAAAATCGGCTGTGTTTCAGGATCTCCAAAACGACAGTTAAACTCAACTACCTTGATGCCACCTGTTGGCTCGATCATCAGACCAGCATACAAAAATCCTTTATAGGGGTGACCATCGGCAATCATACCGGCTAATGTGGGCTCAATTATTTCACTTAAAACACGAGCATTGATAGCATCGGTAACCACTGGCGCAGGTGAGTAGGCACCCATACCACCAGTATTCAGGCCAAGATCACCATCGAGGAGGGCCTTATGATCCTGCGATGTAGCGAACGGCAAATATGAATGTCCATTTGCGATCACAATAAAACTTGCTTCCTCGCCAGACAGAAACTCCTCAATAACCACCCGATGACCGGCTTGCCCGAAAGCATCACCTTCCAGCATATGAGCAATGACCTGATCTGCCTCTTCATAACTCTGGGCTATCAGCACACCCTTACCTGCTGCCAGGCCATCTGCTTTTATAACAACCGGCAGGGGCAGCGTTCGAGCGAATTCACAGGCCTGCCTGACGGATTCAAAACTACCATAGGCTGCTGTTGGTATCCCATGTTTGACCAGAAACTGCTTGCTGAAGCTCTTCGACCCTTCCAATTGAGCTGCTGCTGCGCTCGGACCAAGACAGGCCAGGCCCGCATCATGAAATCGGTCAACAATACCAGCAACCAAGGGCGCCTCAGGTCCCACGACCGTCAGCGCTACTTGCTCACGAATGGCGAATTCAATTAAACCATCAAAATCCATTGGCTCAATCGGAATATTGGTGAGCGCCGGCTCAAGCGCACTGCCACCATTTCCAGGTGCCACAAAAACAATTTCAGCCGAAGCACTTTGGGACAACTTCCAGGCAAGAGCATGCTCTCGTCCCCCGCTTCCAATAACCAATATATTCAAAACCATTTCCTCGGGTCAGGATCAGCCTTAAGCTAGTGTCTAAAATGCCGCATACCAGTAAATATCATGGCAATGCCTGCTTCATTTGCCGCATCAATGACCTCCTGGTCTCGAATTGATCCACCGGGCTGAATGATCGCGGTAATACCAACTGCTGCGGCAGCATCGATGCTATCTCTAAAAGGGAAGAAAGCGTCCGAGGCCATAACAGAGCCGTCGACTGGCAGGCTTTCATCAGCCGCTTTTATGCCGGCTATTTTGGCGCTATAGACTCGACTCATCTGACCAGCACCGATTCCAATGGTCTGCCTGTTTTTGGCATAAACTATCGCGTTAGATTTTACGAATTTAGCGACCTTCCAGGCAAACATCAGATCATCTACCTGCTTTTCAGAGGGTTGTTGATCAGTAACCACACACAGGGCAGCCTCATCAACCAGCACCGTATCCCGGCTTTGCAGCAGCAGGCCACCATTTACCCGTTTCATATCAAAGTCCACAGCATTACTTTGTAATGGACCTGCTTCCAGCACCCTTACATTTTTTCTGCGCGCAAGCTGCTTTTTTGCTGCTGCCGAAATATTCGGAGCAATGATCACCTCGATGAACTGATTCTCCGACATCTCCTGCGCTAAATCTGCATTTAATTCTCTGTTAACCGCAATAATTCCACCAAATGCTGAGGTTGGGTCAGTAGCAAATGCTAAACGATAAGCCTGCTGCAGCGTGGCTGCTTCGGCAACACCACAAGGATTGGCGTGTTTAACGATAACGCAGGCCGCATCAGTGAATTCCTTAACACACTCTAAGGCTGCATCGGTGTCCGCCACGTTGTTGTAAGAAAGCGCTTTACCCTGCACCTGCCTCGCTCCGGCAACCGACCCATTTGACATTTCCGCCTCTACATAAAAGGCGGCTTGCTGATGGGGGTTTTCGCC
>JAPKEK010000764.1 GCA_028822125.1 Pseudomonadales bacterium
CGCGGACAACCGATCGGTCGCTGTCAAATCCCACTGGGACAATCGATGGGCATAACGCTGCAGATAGCCAGGCTTAACCCCATCATAAAACTGGACCAGCAGGTTTTCATCTGCAGCCGAATCAGGCTCACCCCCTAACATGGGGTGGCTGGCCAGGTTAACGTCCCCCCACCTGGGGCCCTGCAATCGGGCGAGTTGTTCCAGAGCCAGTGCAGCCTGATCAGGAGAACACCCCTCAAGTTGCTCTCCCTGCAGACCCGGTGCCAGATCTTCCATCAGTATTACAAAATCGTGCGTTGCTTCTTCAATCGCTGCGAAGAATACAATCGGCGTCTGAATATCCACCGTAGCCTGGATTTCCCGATAGAAGAAAACCTCTTTCAAATAATTTCCCTGCGCAATTCCGGTCTGCCTGCTGACCGGATCCAAGGACGGAAACTTGCCAACGACACTTTCCGGCACATCGGTACCGGTGAGCTTGAAACGAACATTTTCGCCTACCTGACCCGTGCCAATTGAGTCGCTGGAAAAATCGGAAACGCGGCCTAAGCCGTTTGACGCAAATACCAAATTCAACCAGGCGACACTGATATCATCAGGGTTTGATATTATGGGAATGGTCATAGCCGGGCTCTCTTTAATAGCAATGTCTTGACTGTTCCAGACTCAGACTAGCTTGTAAAGCAATCGATACTGTATTAGCCGCCCTTGTTGAATCTGGCAAAAAGCCCTCCCAAGTTCCTGATCAGTCTGCGTGGCTGAAGCTGGCTAAGCATCACAGCAGCCTCATTAACCAAACCCGGTATATGTACGACCTGCTCATCCATCATGGCATCAAAACCGGCCTGGGCCACCCCCTCTGCTGTGGAAACCAGCGTTTCCGGCAATTGAGAAACAGTGGTGCCCGATACCATCTGCGTTAAGGTAACCCCCGGACACAGTGCAGTTACAGTAATACCGGTACCGCGTAATTCTTCCGCAAGCGCTTCAGAAAGAGACAACACATAAGCCTTACTCGCGGCGTATTGAGCCAGGCTCGGTAGCGGATGGAAAGCGGCAATTGAGGCCACATTAAGGATTTTACCTAACTTCCGTTTTTTCATCCCAGGAAGGAAATACCGGGTCAGCTGGGTTAACGATCTAATATTCAAAACCAGCAATTCATCCAGGTCATCCTCGGATGTGTCAATAAACGAGCTCTGCCCTGAAACTGCCGCATTATTGACAAGGATATCAACTGTCACATTAAGGTCCTCAACGGCCTTGATTAACCTTTCTGCGCCTGCCTTCTCCGATAAATCACACTTGATGATGTCTACCCTGATGGGCCCTGTCAGTTCCTCTGCTATCACCTGCAACCGATCCTGCCGGCGAGCCGTAAGAATAAGGTTGATCCCCTTGGTCGCCAGCAACCTGGCAAAGGCTTCGCCGATACCCGATGATGCGCCCGTTACCAGGGCTGTTCCTTTCTGTAAGTGCGGGCTCATATTTTATTTCCCATGG
>JAPKEK010000088.1 GCA_028822125.1 Pseudomonadales bacterium
GAGAAGATCAACACCGGTTATATAACTGGCCAGGTCCGAGGCCAGAAACATGACTGCATTGGTCACTTCATGGGCTTCACCGACTCTGCGCATGGGTGTGCGGCTGGCGACCCACTTATCGATGCCCATGGCTTCCAGCGCTGGTCTGGTCATTTCAGTAACGATGAATCCGGGGGACACAGCGTTCACTCTAACGCCACGATCAGCCCACTCGCAACCCAGCTGCAACGTCATATTACGCAATCCTCCCTTGGCAGCGGTATAGCCAATCACGTTATTTTCATTGCCGCCACTGCCCATAATTGAGCAGATGTTGACAACTGCGCCAGACCTGTTTTCAAGCATGTGTCGGCCACACTCTCTGGCATAGTAAAAAGCACCTACCAGATCAACCGACAAAATGTTATTGAAAGTTTCCGCATCAAACTGTTCAGCTGCAACACCGCGCATATCTGCAATGCCAGCATTATTGATCAGGACGTCGATTTTTCCATGTTCCTTTATGCCGATGCCAACCACACGCCTCACATCGTCTTCCTTAGCCACATCTCCAGTGGCAACCGAGACCTTTGCGCCTTTCTCCCTGCAGCTATCGGCAACCGACTCAAGTAATTCACCGCTTCGGGCGGTAATAATAAGATCTGCCCCGGCCTCAGCAAAAGCATAGGCAAACTGTTCTCCCAGCCCATAGCTGGCACCGGTTATCAGTACAGCCTTTCCGTTAAAATTGAACACTATTGACTCCCTTTCATGTTGTCTTACATCTGATATGAATTTTTCTGGGTGGCGAGCAATGATGGTGGCCATAGCCAGCCATTAAGCCTGCATTTATCTTATACTGGTTCAGCTTGTTTGAAAAAGCGGCCCTCAGACCAATTGCATCAAGACTTAAATGAACAGGTCATGTGGTATCTCCGAGCCTGTCTCATGGTTTAAACACGACCCCGCCGACTTGAGCTGTTCAAGCTGCTTCAGAGTATCAATACAGCCCTCTAAGGTAGCGCCATTCAGGCATTTTAGCGGTGCCAGCACACGCCTCACTGGCATCTCCGTGAAACCTATCCAACGCAGACCCATGTGCCTAAATTTGATTCGAGTTGAACAGAAACCGTTAACTTTTTCGCCGTCGTTGCTCAGCGTAATCCCGGCGTAGCTTATACTTGACCCCCAGCTCTTCTGGCTGTACCGCCGGGCCGGTTAGCCTGCATAGCTGATTAAGCAGTGCAGCAGAATTACAGCAGCAAAGATTCATTCGAGATTGTCATCCTGGTTAGTGCCTGCATCCACCTTTTTGGTCTGTAGAGCGACGCCTGCTGCTATTTCATTCGGGATCAGCATGCTGAGACTGTAGTGAGCTATCTTCCAAACGCCCTTTTCCCTGACAATAACGCCGGTTCCCCGGCATCGCCCGAGCTTCTGGTTAAACAGTATTTCATCAAACCAGAATAGTTGCAGACCCGCTGTGGACTCAATATTTCGCTGAACAACATCATATTTCCAGCCTCTTCCCTGCATGAAAGCCGGCCTGGCATAGGCCCTGAATTCGGCAACTGACCATCTTTCGCCAGCATCCGTTCCCAGAAAATAAGCGTCATCCGCAAATCTTCGGAAATAATCATCAAAATTACTCTCAGCTGCAGCTTGATGAAAGCCATCCAGTAATTCATCAACCGCTGTCGGGACTTGGCTGGCATTCACGGCCAGACTACCAAGCAGCATCAGCAGGATAATTGTTCTCATCACGTTTTCCTTTGTGGTGTGCAGGACCAGTTGCTCATTGTAAACCCAAACCAATGCCGAATCATCAGCGGGGCGGTTGGCACTCCCCTGAACTGACTTGATCCTGCCGCACCAGGCTATTGCAACACAACAGCAGTCACCTGATACTAGAGCCCTCAATCACCCCCATAGCAAAAGATATCGCACCATGAGCTACAACCAACTTGAAACAACGTTTTATCGACTGGCCCAGCTAAACCATGCCAGCGCCATGCTGGGCTGGGACCAGCAGGTCATGATGCCGCCCAAAGGCAACGACTCGCGAGGACGAGCGCTGGCGGAGCTATCTGTCATAGCAACCGAAATACTTCAGCAGGACTCGCTCGGAGACCTATTTGATGCAGCAGAAGACAATAAGCTGAACCTTGAATCCTGGCAGCAGGCGAATCTGCGCCAGATGCGCTCCCTCTGGACCCGCGCCGCTGCAATCCCTAAAGCACTGGTTGAAGCAGAAGTCATGGCCACAAATAACTGTGCATATGCCTGGAGAAGCTATCGCGGTCGTAATAACTGGCTTGATTTCAAACCCCTTTTGCAAGAAGTATTCGACCTCAGCCGGGAAAAAGCCCAGGCACTGAGCGCTGCCCTGGCGACTGATCAGGGGTACCATAATGATTACGATGCTCTGCTGGACCTGTTTGACCCGGGAACAAGACAGGCAAGGGTTGATGCGCTGTTCAACGAGTTAAAAACCGTCCTGCCAGACCTGCAGCATCGCATCATGGAGAAGCAGCATGGCTTACCAGCCCCGTTATCGCCTTCACAACCGGTAGCGCGGCAAACCCAGCTGGAACTCTCCAGAGCGATCATGACTGTGCTGGGCTTTGATTTCGATGCAGGCCGGCTCGACGAAACCCTTCACCCGTTCTCCGGTGGTGTCAGTGACGACAGCCGCATCACCTCACGCATTGACGAGAACAATGTGCTGGAAAGCATCATGGCGACCATTCACGAAACAGGTCATTCGCGATACGAAACCGGATTGAATCGAGACTGGCGCTTCAAACCGCTTGGCCATTCCATGGGAATGTCCATTCATGAAAGTCAGAGTTTGTTCTTTGAGATGCAGATGGCTCGCTCCGAGCCCTTTATCAATGCCATTCAACCAATGGTAACCCAACATCTCGGTACAGATCCTGCTTTTAACGCCAAGAATCTGCACAGAAACTACACGCGGGTACAACCCAGTCTCATTCGGGTTAATGCTGATGAGGTTACCTACCCTCTTCACGTCATCCTGCGATATGAAATAGAAAGAGATATTATTCTTGGCAGGACCACAGTAGCCGATATTCCAGAACGCTGGGATGAAGCCATGCTCAAATACCTGACATTAGATACCAGGGGGAATTACCAGGATGGGCCCACGCAGGATATTCACTGGCCATCCGGTGCTATCGGCTATTTTCCTTCCTATACCCTGGGTGCCATGAATGCCGCCCAATTACACCATGCCCTCGCTCAAGCGATACCCCATGCTGCCGAGCTTGTCGGTCGATTGGAACTGGAACCAATCTTTAACTGGCTGGCCGCTCATATCTGGGAGAAAGGCTGCCTTCTGAGCACGGATGAGCTGATGCGCGAAGCCACTGGAGATGCCCTTCAGGCACACTATTTCATTGACCATCTGCAATCACGATACTTATAAAATGAGTTCGACATCGAGATCGCAGGTAATCGAGGGTTAAATTGAAATAGACGTTGCCTGGAATGCCTAGTGATTCCACCAGGCACGATCACTGAAAGCGCGCATATCCAGCTCAAACGTCCAGGCAGACCGGTGTTGCTGAGCGATATGGTAATAGGTATCGGCTATCCTGGCAGGCAGCATCAGGCCATCGTGCTCCAGGCCACGGGTATTTCTAAGTTCCTGAAATCGCTCAGGGCCCAGCATCTTACCCAACGTATCCGGGGCATCGACAGCACCATCAATAACAATATGGGCAATGTGAATACCCTTGGAAGAAAATTCAGCATTGAGAGACTGGCATAACATACGTCGTCCAGCCATTGCAGAAGCATGTGAATGCTGGCCACTGTTACCACGGACCGCTGCTGTGGCTGAAGTAACAATAATGGTGCCCTTACCGCGCGCCTGCATTAACGGACAGAGCACGGATGCGAGTCTGAACAGACCGAACGTCGCCAGCCTCCAGCCCATTTCAAAGGCTTTGTAACCAGTGTTCTGTAATGACCTGTCACCGATCTGCGCACCCAGGTTATAGACCGCCACCTTAATTGGGCCTATATTGGCCTCAATTTCTCGGACCCTTTCTTCTATGGCATTTTCTTCAACTGCATTTAGCAGAAAGCCAGAGGCCAGCCCCCCTTCTGCCTGAATCCCCTCGACCAGGTTATCCAGGCCCTGCTGATCGCTGCGACGGACCAGGCAGGCATGATAACCTTCAGCGCTGAACCGCCGGGCGACATTGCCACCGATACCGGCACCGGCGCCAATGACCAGACAGACAGGTTTCATAACCGACCCCCGCGGACCAATCGACCGGGCATCTGTCCTGTCGGCTCACCATTTTCAAAGGTCACCTGGCCATGGCTGATCGTGGCCACGTAACCCCTGGCTCGCTGAATCAATCTCTTGCCATTACTCGGCAGATCAAAAACCATTTCCGGGTTTTCGAGTGCCAGCTCATCATAATCAATCAGGTTCAGATCAGCCTGGTAGCCTTCAGTGATAACCCCCCTGTCATGTAAGCCATAAACCGAGGCGGTACTCTGGGTCATCTGGTTAACAATAAACTCTAACGGCATGGTATCTCCCCGCGTTCTATCACGGGTCAGGTAGCTCAGCATGTAAGTTGGCACACTGGCATCGCAGAGCACGCCACAATGAGCGCCCCCATCGGACAGACCAAAAACACTGCGTTCATGATTCAGGAGCGAAAACTGCTGATTCAAGTCTCCTGGATAACCACCAAAGAAGAAGAGAATTGGTCGCCGCTCCGCCAGCACATCCATCAGTACGTCAAGATGATGCCGAAGCGTTGCGTCTGCCAGCCCTTGTATAGAATCCGCCTGAGTGGGTTCATAGGTCATAGCATCATCCAGCGGATACATCTCGGCAAAACTGGTGGTAAACCGCCTGGCATCCCTATTGCGATGATGCCTGGGCGTATCCGCCTTTATTTTTGCTCGAAAAGAAGGATCCCTGAGCAGCTCGACCTGTTCTTCAATGGGCAAGCTTCGAATGGCTTTATAGCTGGGATAAATGGCCAGAGGATTGATCGTCCCTTCCAAGCTCATCAGGATGGATGCAGGCCGGGCGCCGATCTGTGGCCGTAAATCATGTCCCTGCTGTTCGAGTTGCGACGCTCTTTCCCAGATCTTCACTGCACGCGGCGATGCCAGCGTGGTAACGGTTCGCCCCGTATCACGCATAATCTGCTCGATCCATTCTAATTCATCGTCATTTTCCAGGTAATCCGAGATAATCTCTAGAGTGCCGTGACCCAGTCCTTTAAAGGCATTACCCAACGCCAGCATTTCTTTGGCAGCTGCACGGGTACCCGGAACCAGATTACCCGCTTTATCAACATGGCCATAAAATCGGCTGGTTGAAAAGCCCAGGCCACCGGCTCTGAGCGCCTCCCGGGTCAAATTCGCCATCTGCTCAATATCCTGGTCCGTGGCATCGTCGTAACACCTGTCTGCCATGACATAGCGACGCATAGCCACATGAGGAACCTGGCTGCCAATATCCATTACGTACGGGGTGTCAATGGCATCGAGGTATTCCGCGTAGGACTCCCAGTTCCAGCTCAAGCCCTGGTGCAGGGCCGAACCGGGAATATCCTCAACACTTTCCATCAATTCCACCAGTTTATCTTCATCACCGGGACGAACCGGCGCAAAACCCACGCCGCAGTTGCCCATGACAATACTGGTGACACCATGCCAGCAGCTTGGCGTAAGCCGTTTGTCCCAGCAGACCTGGCCATCATAGTGGGTGTGGATATCAACAAACCCAGGGGTGAGCAAACGCCCCGCTCCCTTGATTTCTCGTTTTGCCTTGCCGACTTGCTTGCCAACCTCGGAAATCAAACCATCGCGAATCCCTACTGCCCCATGGAAACCGGGTTTACCCGTACCATCTACAATATTGACATCTGATATTCTTAAATCCAGCATCGTTAACCTCGTTATTAACCTCGTTCACATTCGTAAAACATTGGCCCGACAATAAGGCTTAAACACCCCGTGTCATTGACGGCTTGATCTGGTCTAAACTGGCCTACTTACCTTGATTTTACTCAGCAACGCAATCCAGTCGCGTTCAGCCACTGTAACCCACAGTCTGATCAGAACATACTGCATAGTTAAAAAAATTACAGCGCCGATAGGCCGACCGTGCCAGCGATCCCAAGGCAAATTCCGTGGTCTGGTGGAAGCTCATTCCATTAGGTAACAAAATTGGAGGCAAAGGCCACAATCAGTGACCGCCACTGCCAACTCCGCCTTAGGGCTTTAGCCTAATGCCAGAGAGAAGACGACGCTTTCATAAAACGAATCATCATCAGCATTGTCATCACTGTTTGGTCGCTTTTTGGGTCAAGCAATACAGACTCGTAGTAATAGTATTCGGTTTTTGGTGTCTCCCCTACAGCAAGCACTCGGGCAAAAGTCTGGTACGGCGTGTTGACCAGCGCAGGGCCGTTCACCTGTTGTAGATCGATGGCACCAAATAAGCCCACACCATAACTGCCATCTCTGGGCAAAAGCGCCGCTTCACCCGGGCGCATGGCTTGCACCTGTAGTGCCGGGGTCATGATTCTGCGACCAAACAGACCCGCATCAGTATAAGCGTCCAGCGTTTCCGTGATGACCGCGAGCCTGGTGTCAAGACCTGCCTGCTCTATGCTCGACGCAACCATGGGGCCTGCTTTTCCGACTTCAACATTGGCAAGAATTCTAATATCTTGCGGTTCAGGTACCGCTGCAATTCTTTTACGGACTGCGGATGACATATCGATATCACCGACGCTGGCTGTGCCATCGCAGACTCGGTTACCAGCGGCATCATCCATCCAGATATCAACCTGATTGCCGCCGGTACCTGGGCGATTAACCGTGGCCTGTACAGGTTCCCCGTCAGTGGTGGCATACCTGAAATACAGCGACATGCTGCCAGTTGTCAGCCAGTCATCACCGAAAGCTTCAATGAGCAAAGGCGGAAACTGCTCCATGTGTAGAGAACCGGCGACGGTACCCCCTCTAAAACCAAGCTTCTGCGCGGTGACCTGATCATGGATACTACCAGCACCCGCTCTGATGGCGCTGTTTCGCGGTGTCCTGACCAGGCCAGTCAGGACATCGTCCTTTTCCATAAATGAAAATGCGGCTGCCATTGAGCGCTCCTTGCATTAAGTCGAAGAGGTATCTTAGATTAACCCTAACCTTGTCGCGCGTTAATACCAAGCCGGTCAGATAAAAATTTTCAAGCCCTGCCTAAGCCATTGATATTAAAGACTTGTTTTATAAATATGAATTTCGGCCATCGAAAGTTAATGGCCACGAGCCTAGCCTGAACCGTCGATTCAGGCTAGGTTCGTGGATAGACCGCAATCTGCTTATGCTATAGTGTTAGCAACTAATCAGGAACCAGGACCATTGAAAATAC
>JAPKEK010000089.1 GCA_028822125.1 Pseudomonadales bacterium
AAGAAAAAATAAAATAATTGGGAATTCTTCACTGAACCGGATGCCCTGGCAGGCCATTGCCAGTTAGTATGTATCCGGAGATTGTGGCCGCATTGGTTTTATGGTTTGAATGTGTGACCATTAGGCAGTGATTAAAGAGGGAATAAGGCAACCTTTTCCCATCTGGTAGTCAGTTCAAGCATCAAGCCCGCAAGACCAGATACAGCAGCTTAACTTCTGGAAAATGAACCAAGGAACGCGATATGTCTGACGCAGCGACCGGTAAACAGCCTTTCTGGAAATCTCGTTACACGCTCATTTCTATGTGTTTCGCAGGAACGTTCGTCTGTTATATAGATCGAGTCAATATCTCTGTGGCCATCATTCCTATGGCCAGAGATTTAGGCTGGGATGTGTCAACGCAGGGTGCCATTTTATCGTCCTTTTATATTGGTTACCTGTTGATGCAGATTGGTGGGGGCCGCCTGGCTGATAAGTTTGGCGGTAAACTGGTCCTTGGGATCGGGGTGTTAATCTGGTCCGTTTTCACTATATTCACGCCATTGGCGGCGTTTACCGGCCTTTATATCTTGTTTGCTGCAAGAATTGGTATGGGGTTGGGAGAAGCTGTTACCTTCCCTTCGGTATATTCCATGGTTACCCGATGGTTCCCGGATGATGAAAAATCGAAAGCGATCGCTCTGAATGCCAGTGGAATCCCCATCGGAACAGTTTTTGCTTTGATTTTTACGCCGATTATTGTGCTGCATCTCGGCTGGGAATGGGCGTTCTATCTGTTTGGGGTAGTGGGCGTTTTCTGGTATTTTCTGTGGCAGAGACTGGTAACGACAGACCCGAAGCTGCATCCAAGCATCAGCAAGGAGGAACTGGCTCATATTCAAATGCACGCTCCAGCATCAGGCGCAGTCGAGCAGTCTCCATCGCTGCTGACATTTCTGCGCAACAAGCCTTTATGGGCAATTATAGTCGCCCATTTTTGTAATAACTGGACCCTGTATGTGGTGCTGTCCTGGTTACCCAAATATGTGAACGAAGGTTTGGGTATCAGTTTTGCGGCTGTTGGCCTGGTATCAATGCTGCCTCATATCAGCTCTTTTGTGTGTCTCAACATTGCTGGCAATATCGCTGACCGAATGATCAAAACGGGTATGGATGTGACTTTTGTGAGGAAACTCATGCAGACCGTTGCCTTTGGTGGCCTGGCAACCTGTCTGCTACTGATTACCCTCGTGGATTCGGTATGGGCGGCGATAGGGATCCTGTGTCTGGGCAAAGTATTTTCGGCAGCTGGAATCGGTGGTCATAGCGTTAATCATATGGATATTGGTCCTCAGTATGCGGGTACACTGATGGGCATAACCAATACAGCAGGCACTATACCCGGCATTGTAGGTGTCTATATATCCGGTTTGATTCTGCATTATACCGGGTCATGGGATCTGGTTTTTCAGGTCACGGCTGGGGTGACTTTATTCGGTATGTTCTTTTACCTTGCCTTCGCCAGCGGCGAAAAACAGTTCCATTAGCCGTTTGCCGATATCTCGGTATTGAACAGGGTATCGATCAGATCCTCGGGCAGTGGTTGAGTGAGCTTTGAAACAACGACTGTTAGTGTAATGGATACGATTTCGCCTATAACGGCACAGGAGTAGGGATTTGGTCCTTCGCTTCTGAGCCAGGTAACTGCGCTGAACAGCGGCGAACCAGCAAACCAGGCCGGCTCTAGAATCTGCGAGTGCAACACAATAAATACGCCAAAACCACCGAGCAGACCAGCGAAAGCGCCGTTAGTGGTTACACCCCGCCAGAGAGCACCAATGACCAGCGGTCCAGCAAATGCTGCCATCATGCCGCCTACACCGATCCAGACGATCAGAGCCACGTTGACTTCCATCAGGGACCAGGCCATGACCATGCAGATCAGCAGTACCGCTACGGTAGAAATCCGGCTGATCTTGAGCACTCGCTGATCCAGTTGTTCTGGGGTCAGGTCGGGTCGGGTTATGGGCACGATGGTGCGACGATAAAGGTCGTTGGCGATGATCTGTGAGGAAGAGATGACCAGGCCGTCGGCCGTGCTCATCACGGCAGAAAGCACGCCTATTCCAATTAGTGCTGCCAGCCAGGTGGGGAATAGTTCTATGAACAGCATCGGTAGAGCTTGATTTGGATTAGCGCCTGCAGCGTATAAGGCATCACCAAAGTATGCCCGAGCCAGTAATCCACCGACACCCAGCATGCCGAGTGTTAAACCGAACAGGGCCGCTAATTTCACAAATTGCATTCGATCACCTTTGGAATCCAGGGCCCACAATTTGTTACCTAAATGAGGCAGTAAGCCCAGTGGCATATGAGCAAATGCAATGACAAAAATTGACCACCAGGAATGATAAAGCGGCGTGGCTGGATTGAGTGGCGTGGTCAGATTTGAGTCTTGGGCTTCCAGATTGGCCAGCATGCCGCTGAACCCGCCTTCAATACCGTAGCCAGTTAGGGTCAGGCCAATAACCAGCAGGGCTAATAGCAGCATCATTGCGCCCTGTGCACCATCGGTCAGAATATCTGCATGGGCGCCACCGAGTAAAATATAAATCAGTAGCACCAGCGTTGTTATAATTAAAGCCCAGTCTGAATTCAGTCCGAGCATGATCTCAAACATGACGACCCCGGATACCAACTGCCCGGCCAGGTAAAAGAACAGCACCAGTGAGAGTAGCGATACCAGCAGCCGCATTACATCAGATTGATATCGGTCACCGAGGTATTCAGGGATGGATCGATTGCCAAAGCGGTTGCCTGAAGTGGCAATCAACCGCATGGATATGAGAATTCCGAAATAGACCCCAATGGGATAAAGAAAATTTCCCCAGTTAGCAGCGAGTCCCCATTCGTAGGATAACGCTGGGCTGCCAAGAAAAGTGGCGCCACTTGCCGTTGAAGCAGCGAAAGCTAAAGCTAGAAAATAGGGGCCGTAAGCGCCTCTTGCCGTCGCAAAATCATCTGCATGCTTTATTCTACGTTGGGCATACAGGCCGATGCCCAGCATGGCGCTTATGTAAAGCGCTAAAAATATCCACGACCAGGTTGTCAAACTCATACAGCAATCCCTTTCAGCATGGTATTCAACCATGATTGTTTGCTGGGTAACAAGTGATAAGAATTTTGCTGTCAACATAAACAGGACAAATAAAGATCAACATGAGACTATGGACTGGAGGCTAGGGTAGGATAATGATTCAGGGTGCCAGAGGAGTATCAATGAAAAGACATAAGTTTTTGGCCAGTTTTATCCCTGCTTATGCGTTTTGGCTTTCAACCCTTGCTTTTGCCCAGCAGAATCAGCCAGTTGAGCAGGTCGTGTTCAGGACACTCAATGGGGTACCTATGCACGAGATTTCCGTGCAGAAATATGCTGACAGCGAATTCATCATAAAGTTGGACGGAATAGTAGACGAGCGGGTTTGGATGGAAGTACCTGCCTTTGACAATATGATCGTCACGGTTCCGTTTACGGGGCTTCCAGGCAAGTATCCCACTGAAATAAGAATGGCGGCGACAGATAAAGGTATGTATGTCTCGGCGGTAATGTACCAGCCAAATGAGTCGCTTGTTCGTCGTTTGTCTTCGAGAGATCAGTTCATGGATCGGGATGTTTTCGGTTTTACCATGGATACATCTGGTCAAGGTCTGTTTGCTTACTTTTTCATGATTGCATTAGGCGATTCGGTGGTAGATGGAAAGGTCTTACCGGAGAGGCGGTACGAAAATGACTGGGATGGCCCATGGATTGGCCGGTCCGCTGAGTTTGAGGGTGGCTGGAGTGTTGAGATGTTTCTGCCTTGGTCAATGTTCAATATACCCAAAGGCGAAGGACCTAGAGATATCGGATTTGCAGCAAGTCGTCATGTGTCCATGCTCAATCAGCGATATCAATGGCCAGGACACTCTTATTCGACAACACAATTTGTGTCTGCTCTCAATAATTTTGTTGTTGATGGTGTTCAACCGAAGAAGCAGTTTTCAATTATCCCCTATGTTTCAGGCGTTCAGGATTCGGCCAGGGAGCTGACTGATTTGCGGCTTGGTGTCGACATGAACTGGAAACCTTCTACTTTGTTTGAACTGACGGCTAGCCTCAATCCCGACTTTGGTGCTGTTGAAGCAGATGATGTCGTGCTTAATCTAACAGCCTTGGAAACATTTTTTCCAGAAAAGCGGCTGTTCTTTCTTGAAGGCAATGAAGTTTTCGCGACAACACCGAGAGCCAGTAGTGGCAGTGCCCATCGCGAAATCAGCAACGAAGATTATGCCAGCACGTCAAGGAGAGCCTTTGTTGCTGATTTTTTACCTTCGCCGATTTCTCTGCTTAATACTCGACGCATAGGTGGCACTGCCAATCAGGTCAGCCCTGCCACCGATGTGGAATTAAATAGAGGCGAGCGAAATGTCCCCACAGACCTGTTGGGCGCGGTGAAGTTTACTGGATCTCTTGAAAATTTTCGCTACGGTATCCTGGCTGCTGCAGAAGATGATGTTAACTGGCGGGGAACAGATGGCCTGGGTAAGGCAGTTGATGTCATAGCCGATGGTCGGGAGTTCACTGTAGTCCGTTTGCTCTACGAGAAATCGCAGGGGGACAGGATTGGTGTTGGTTACCTGGGTACGCTGGCCAGTGGCGCCCTGTATGATGCGAAAGTTCATGGCCTTGATATGCATTATGGGCCTGCCAGCGGTAACCTTTCAGCCGATATCCAATTGCTGACCAGCGATGTCGCTGGATTGAGTGGCCACGGTGGTATTTTAGATGTCCGCTATACGTCTTCATCATCCATGCAGCATAAATTAGAACTTGATTATTTTGATGACTCAGTGGATGTTAATGATTTAGGTTTCCTCCGCAGAAATAATTATCGAGGTGCCCAGTACGTATGGAGTTATGCAAGGTCTGAATCCGGAAAACTGGTGAAAGGAATGCGCGGTACCGTCGTGTTGCGGCATCAGACTAATCTGACCGCTGGGCAGGTTATAGATAGTGGTATCTACTGGCGACAGAAGATTGAATTACCCGGCAGAAATACGATTCGCTCACTCATTGCCTACCTGCCCGAACATTACCAGGACCTGGATAGTAGAGGTAATGGCGCTTATCGAGCGGATAGTCGCGCTTTTTGGAGTCTGTTATGGTCGACAGATGCCTCCAGGATGTTCAGCTTTTCTTCGGGCATTGGACGCTTTCAGGAGGACCTGGGAGGATGGAGTACCAGAGCCAGTGCCGGCGTGACCGCCCGGTTTACAGACAGCCTTTATTTGGATTTTGATATGAAATATACCCAGCGCAGGGGTTGGCTCGTACATCAGGGTCAGCGGAATTTTGGCGCTTATGAAGGCATTGATTGGCAGCCCAGTGTTGATCTGAACTGGTTTGTTGCAGCGGGCCATCAATTAAGATTTTCCCTGCAGTGGGCAGGGGTTAGGATGTCAGAGCAGGGATTTTATGCCATACCAGAAACTGATGGTGATCTGGTCGCGGCTACCAGATCACGGCCTGATTATGACTTCACGGTCAGCTTATTGACCACGCAGATACGCTACCGTTGGGAAATTGCGCCCTTGACGGATTTATTTATTGTGTACAATCGCGGCAACAAACTACCTTTTCGCCATCGTGATGAATTCTCTGATTTGTTTTCGGATACGTTCCGGGATCCTATAGTTGATACGTTGATTGCCAAGTTGCGTTACCGATTTGGGAATTAGAGTCAGGCCAGAATGCACTTGCCGGGCCTGTACCGCCGGCTGGTGGGTCTAGGCTTTCATACATTCATACTGCTTTGCTGCAGATCAGGCTAGCCCCAGGTTTGCAATTTGTTAGATTCGGAATATTGGTCTATCGACGTTTCCGTGCGCATAGCCACCGTGCTGTTATGGGTTTCGGGGTCAAGTGGTACACCGGTGCCGTTTGCAACCTTGGTGATCCCGTTAAAGCCTGCTATAACAGCGATGGCATCGAGGCTTGCCTGTTCACCAAGTTCGCTGAAGGCGTTTTCACGTGCTGTTTGTATCACTGCCTTTGAACCCGCTAAAACGGCGTCTGCTAGGGTCAGCAGAGTGGCCTCATTTGCTATGCCGATATCCAGAGAACTGGTATTGGTTAATTTTCCTAAATTGAAAGAAGTCTGTGTTCTATCGCCACTTCGACGAAGCAGCATGGTATGGGAAGTCGCTCAGTAAAAGCATTGATTTAACGATGAGACTCGTGCCGCCAGCATCTCCGTTTGACCTCTGGATAAGTCAAATTCCATATCGCTCAGGCTGTAGTGTTTGCGCATCACCTTAAAAAACAGATCGATTGCCGCGGGCACTAAACCTAATGCTCTTGCAATATTAGGTGTACTGGGTAAGCCGGTATCGGATGGGACATTTTTCACATCAAGGATGGGGAGCCAGGCTCCCGCATTGATGACATTTGGATTAGAGATTCTGGAAGCTTCTCCCTGTCTGGCTTTAAAAGGGGGTGATAATTCCTGACCGGTACCTTCGGCAAAGGTATCTATGATTACGCAGCAGGCAATGATACCAAGCAATTCAATATACACTTCAGCTGGCATTTCTGAGCGTAGCCGGTTAAACCAAGATTGGGTCAGTCGGCCAGAATCGCTGCTGATCCTATGGATAACTTCGATATAGTCAGTCGGAAGATCCGAGACTGTCTCATGAAGGCCATCAATAGCGTACGGTGATAACGCTTTTTTCCTGGATTGGCAGAGGGCGCAGTCCCTGCTGTGCCGGCTTTCCAGAATGACGTGGTTGCGAGTCTTGCCATCCAGCCATGTGCCTGGTCGGGCAATTTCTTCAAGGGCGGTGCGGTGTGCATCGCTGATGGACTTACGTATCAGCATGGCGTAGTTCCCTTTTTATAACTATTCTCCAGAGATTGTGAAATAGTTGAATGCTCAGGTCAATTAACTATTTCGATTAAAGTTGAGGGGTTTGTTTTGGTCAACTAACCAAATTGTTGATAAGAGGTCATGTATCACCAAGGTATGGTAACTTCAGGAAGTTGATTATTGATGGATTGATGATAAGCAAGGGAGTGTAGGAATTATGGAAATAGACGCGCGGGCAGCTGGGTTTTCTGAACAGAGACTGACCAGAATCAACGAGCACCTTAACAAGAATTATATTGATAATGGCCGGATCCATGGTTGCCAGGTATTAGTTGCGCGTCATGGCTATCCCGCCTTGTTTGAGTCCTATGGCCTTAAAGACGCTGAACGAGGTCAGGCCATGGCGGCAGATACTATCTTCCGGATCTATTCCATGACCAAGCCGATTACGTCCATCGCCTTAATGCAGCTCTACGAGCGGGGTTTGTTTCAGCTCAATGACTCTGTCCACAGAGTGATTCCACAG
>JAPKEK010000090.1 GCA_028822125.1 Pseudomonadales bacterium
GTTTCCGATCTTCCAGAAGATCAAGCTGCTGCCCTAAGGCTGCAGTCTAAGAGTCCATTGCAATACACTACAGTGGGCTTAAGGAACTGGAGGGCTATTAAAGAGATGGAAATTGGGGTGGCTATGTCACCTGGTAATATGCACCAGGCAGTCCTGATGGACTTCCCGGTTAGCATGGGTGGCTACGAGTACACCAGGACCCCTGATGACCCTTGTGTCATTCAGATGATCAGTTGTCCCTATGGAGAGACTGTTGGTGCTCCAAGGCTTGAGCAGTTTCGTGAAGCTAGATTCAAAATGCTGGGTTTGAAGTTTATAGATTATGAAGAGGAGATCAGGGCTCACCTGGGTGGTATGCTGCCGAAGGAATTGTTTGATTTTGACAGGGATGTTGCGAGCATTACCGTCAATCGATGGGCACACGGCTACGCTATTGCCGGACCTGGAGACTCAACAAGAATAGGGCGGCAGCCATTTGGCCGTACTACCGTTGCCAATACTGACTCAGCCGCTGGTTCTGATGCGATATATGCCATTATGATGGCTTACAGGGCAGTCAAGGAAGTGGGTTAAATTCGAGAGCACCGGCGGTATGCTGGAGGCTTGCACCGGCCGGACAACGGACCCTTTCATTGCTAGTCGTGAGGGTGTTGAAGCCGTCCAGAAGCGGCTGGCAAGTCTTAGTGGTAAATAAACCAGATTGATGCTTACCTGTTCACCTTGGTTCGCTCGCCTGTATGGTGCCCGTCTGCCGAATTCGGTGACCTGCAGCCGGGTGCTAATAATTGAATCAGCCGTTCAGGTTGAGTTTGCCAGGAATAGTTTCAGTTCCTGGATAAATAGATCAAACTGATCGTGATGAAGCCAGTGACCCGCTTGATCAATATTCAGGATTGCCGAACTATTAAAATGGCCTGCAGTATTGTCTTGTCCGATGCGGTGTTCAAAACCCTGCCTGGCATTCATGAGCAGAGTAGGGCAGTTTACTTGCTCCCAAAGTTCGATCATGTCATTGGTTGATAACCGGCTTGATGGCTGTGAATGAGTATAGTTATCAAACTTCCAACTGAAACTGCTGTCTTCGTTTTGATTGGTGCCGTCGGCGGTCAGGTGGTGCGCTCGTCGGTCAGATAGATGAGAGTTAGATGTCATCAGTCTTTGCAAAGCAGCCGCAAAGTCTGGATAGCGTTTCGGTATTCTACCGGCAAGACTACGAGTGTCCTGAACCCACTGCCGCAGCGCAGATGAAATGGAACCCGGCTGAGGTGAATTCTGCCAATAGATTCCGACATCTTCAATGGAAGTCAGACTTGAGGTTTTCTCTGGGAATAAACCGGCAAATATACTGGCCACCGTCCCCCCCATGGAGTGGCCAACGATATGGCAAGGAGACAAGCCTCGCTGATACTAATTGGGCAATGTCAAAAACATAATCCAGAAGGTTGTAGGTTGATCCCCGACTCCATTCGGAATCGCCATGGCCACGCAGGTCAGGTGTGACCACATGATAATCCGTCTTTAAAACTTCAGCCGTCCAATCCCAGTTGTGGCAGTGATCCTGAATACCGTGAACGAGTAGAACTGTTGGCTTAGCAGGATTGCCCCAATCCAGGTAATGTAACCGTAATCTCTGCGAGTAGTA
Source organism: Pseudomonadales bacterium (assembly GCA_028822125.1). Classification (GTDB taxonomy): domain Bacteria; phylum Pseudomonadota; class Gammaproteobacteria; order Pseudomonadales; family Azotimanducaceae; genus UBA9926. Next base: position 1,643 of record JAPKEK010000090.1, read on the forward strand.
GATTTGTGATGCTGGAGCTGAATTGGCGTGAAACATTGCACTCTCGGAATTTCTTACGGGATAGTTGACTGATAACTGTTCGCTAGTGCCGGTATCCGTATAAAAGGGAAAACCCAGATAAGGAAATGACTTAGTGCAAGTGCAGTAAGAGCTGGATGCTATCCTTATCCTAGGCTAAGTAAAAGTGAACAATCTGGCATAAAGCCCGAACTGATGCTGAATTATCTGGTTGGACTTACCTTTCTGAGCATGGTGACATCGTAAATCAGGTGGTCTTTAGCGGGTTAGCTCCAGGAAGGCTTTTAAAGCATTTTTTTTACAAAAGCATGTCTAAAAGATATTCGTCGTAATCCTCTGATTTTAGTGATCTAATTGATAATTAAGTCGGGGTCAGTGGTCGAAATTCGAGCTCAGGACGTCATTTTTACTTATTATTTGTGGATATTCATAGAAATACCGTTAAGTTATGCACATCTGACCCCATTTTTTGAAAGAGTCTGAAGAAGGTCATAAATCAGGATTAGGAAGTTATATAAGCTATTGAATTTTCTATACTTTATATAAATTGGTTAAAAATTGATCAATCGCATGGTAGCAGGATTGTTGTGGGGTTTGCCCTTTATTTGAGAAGTTATCACCAGAGTTATCCACAGATTTTGTGGAAAACATTAATTTAGTCTTTAAATGTACAAGTATCGGGCTATTACAAGTTGGTGATCACTAACATTTTTAATCATAAAGTGGTTCTGCTGGGCTTTTATATTGCCATATCGCAGTATAGTGATAACCGATCCAGAAGATGATAACGGAAGAAATCATACCTGGTATCAGGGCATTCAGTGAACCAAACTGGCCAATCACAAAACCGAGCACGAGAGAGCCAACGGGTACTGCACTCATCAGGCCCAGAGTATAAACCGACATCAACCGGGAACGGTATTCAGGCAGAGCAATTTCTTGCACCATCAGGCGCGATGTGGTGTTTGTTACACCCATATTAAAGCCCCAGTAAGCAGCGGCGAACCAGAATACGCTGATATGAGGTTGGATCCAGATAAGCAGAAGTACAAAAATTCTACTGAGTTGCATGATTAAATAGAGTCTTCCTGGCCTGGCCAATGGCATAAATCGAAGCAGTCCAAAATTTGCAATCAGCGAACCAAAGTAGAAGATGACCGTGATGTTTGCCAAGAGCAGGGCATCACCCTGATATACCCGACTGATGATAAATGGAATGGCTACCAGCCAGGCGCCAGCATTAAAGAAACTGGAAAAGAAGTTGAGAGCGACCAGGTCTCGGGCCAATTTGAAGCGCCAGGTATAAAGTAAGCCATTCTGAATGGTAGTAAGCATAGACGCTGCAGGCGCCTCATCCAGCTGCCTGGTCGTCTCGACTTTGCTGCTTTGCTTGACAACGGGGTATTTGGGTAAGCCCAGAAGAGCAATGGCACCAAGGACAAAAAAGGTTGCCTGGAAGATTAGAATATTGAGCAAGCCTACGCTTTCTATCTCCCCTGCAACCCGGGTACCGATCATAGTTGCTACCGATCCTATTCCAGTAGAAAGACCGATAGCATATTGAAGCCTGGACTTCGCGACCCTATTCAATATGGTATTTCGGGCCGGGTTAGACGCGCTGTTAAGAAGATTAGCGCTTAGCGCAAATACGATGACGCTGGCCAATCCTAACTGGCCGTAAGAGATAATGGCGCCAAGGCATAGTGGTGGAATGGCGCTAAGCAGGTGCGTCTGGATCAGGAGTTGTCTGCCGTCTACTCGATCACCAATGAAGCCACCCCACAGCATGAATACTAATCCGGGAATACCGATCAATAACTGCACCAGGCCGACAGTTTCGGGGGATTGCTCGAGTACACCCACAAGAATCCAGATAACCAGCAGCTGTTGGATGCTGAAGCTACCCATCCACAGGGCATTGCTGAGATTGTACCAGGTCAGGTGGTAACTGCCGGCTGCATCAGAGTTTGTTGCTGAAGAAGTCACTTAAGCATGATAACTTATTTGCCTGTCGTAGGGGCTAACCTGAAAAATTGTTATTTTGTTTTCCGTTTATTCAAGAAACAGCCATAATGCTGTACCTGTTAACAGGCCTTCCGGAGAGTTGAACTTGCCTTCCTTTGTTGTTCGTTGCCATAGTGCCCCTGTTGAGTCCAAGCGGTTTTTGGCATCTATTGGTAGCCCAGGGCATGTTGAATTTATTGCCGGGATTATTACTAACGCTTTGTTTATTTCTAAAGGCCATCGACGCGATACTCGTTTGTACCTGGTGATGGAAGATAGCGAGGATTATTCACGGACCTTACTGATCGATGGATCCAGGATGGGAAATTTAGGCGGGTTGCATGAATATGCTCTGCTTTCAGCCTGTGCAGTGGCATTAGAAGAGGCCAGTCAGCTCCATAAGGGCCAGATGATTACTGCAGTAAATGGTATTGAAGTTCAAGCCATAAGTTTTGAGTGGTTGGTAAAAAGGCTGGCCGCTGAGGGCAGCTGTTATTTGTTGGATCATAAGGGTGATCCGGCCTCTGGCATTGACCTTTGTGCTGATAGTGTATTTATTCTTTCAGATCATGTCCCTATGCCAAGGAAATCCTTCAATTCTATGAAAAGGCAGGGCGTCAAAACGGTTTCACTCGGTTCAACGCTTTTGTTTGCGTCGCAATGCATTACCTTGCTCCACCAGTTGGTAGAATCACCGGGTTAGGGGCTTTGCCTGATGCCGTAGCGGTACGGATGTTTTCAGGCTGCTGCTCGACTTCAAGGCCTTTTGGGTTTATCCCTGATGTTCGATGGTTGCGCTGAGTTGTGAAATCGCAGGAATGTGTTTTTTACTCTAGTAGCAAAGGTGGTTTAGTATGGTTGCAGCAGCGGGTCGGCTACCCGTTCTCGTATGGATAGGGATTTCTCGGCGATTCGTGAATGTTCTGTGGTCTTGTTAATGCGGGATTTTTTCTCCACCTATACGCGATATGCCCAATAAGTTAGACCCATGGGCTTACAGAAAAGTAGGGATATGATTGACAGGCGATTGTCCCCAAAGTTGTTCCCGGGGGATACTTAGGGAATAATGCAGCGCCTTGCTTGGATCTTGTCTGCAGGGCAAGGAGCAAATAAACGAGTTAACTTTGTTTTATTTAATTACAGGAAAGTGAGGATATGACCGATAAGATTCGATCCATTGCCATTTTAGGTGGTACGGGAGATTTAGGTGGAGGGCTTGCCAGGCAGTGGTCGCGAGCAGGGTTTATAATACACATTGGTTCACGCACCCTGGATAAAGGTCTGGCGGCAGCCAGTAAGCTTGTCACTGAATTTCCAGATCTTAATGTTACCGGTCACGATAATGTTAGTGCTGCACAACTCGCTGACCTAGTGGTCCTGACAGTGCCCTTTGCGCACCAGCTCAGCACCCTTGAATCAGTCAGCCAAGCACTTGATGGTAAGGTTTTGATTGATGTCACCGTTCCTTTGGTACCTCCCAAAGTGGGTACGGTACAGTTACCGGAAGCCGGGTCTGCAGCCGAGCAGGCTCAGCGGTATTTAGGCGATGATGTCAGCGTCGTATCTGCCTTTCAGAATGTAGGCGCTATGCACCTGCAGGAAGATCATGCAATTGCCTGTGATGTGCTGGTAACCGGCAATAAGCGGGCTGCTCGCCAGACAGTCATTGATTTGGTGCAGGCCCTTGGGCTCAAAGGCTGGCATGCAGGCCCTCTGGCAAATGCGGCAGCAGCAGAAGCGATGACATCCGTGCTGATTTCCATTAATCGACACCATAAGATAGATGGAGCGGGTATTGTCATAACAGGTGAGCCGGTTACAACATGAATCTCACTTTATTTGGCGTCCCGAATATACCCATGGTTGAGCCGGGAGATAATCTGCTGGGCCTGATTGATGTAGGTTTGTCGAGTATCAACGAATCACTGCAGGTCGATGATGTGATTCTGTTAGCGCAGAAAATTGTTTCCAAAGCCGAGGACCGGTATGTCGATCTAAACACAGTTTCACCCTCAGCTGACGCACGCGCACTGGCCCTGGAAGTAGACAAGGATCCAAGAAAGGTCCAGGTCATCTTGAATGAATCTAATGAGGTTGTTCGAAAACGACCGGGGGTTCTCATTGTTGAACAGAACCTGGGTTTCGTTCAGGCTAATGCAGGAATAGACCAGTCTAATATCAATGTAGAGGGCATTGATGGTGATGACCTGCTACTGTTATTGCCGGTCGATCCAGATGCCAGCGCGGCTCGTCTACGCAGGTCTGTTAGCGTTAAACACGGTATTGACGTTGGCGTGATTATTAACGATTCGGTCGGTCGAGCCTGGCGTATGGGTACCGTTGGCCTGGCTATCGGCGTTTCTGGTTTTACCGCGCTGGAGGACTATATCGGTGGTACCGATTTATATGGCAGGGAATTGCTGGTTACCCAGGTTGCAGCAGCAGATGAGCTAGCGGCAGCGGCATCTTTGATAATGGGACAGACGACTGAAAAAACGCCAGTGGTCATCGCCCGGGGTTATTGTCCAGTCGAGCCAGAGGATGCTGAACTGCAGGGAGTGCAACCACTTCTGAGGCCAAAACAGCTAGATATGTTCAGGTAGGGGATGCCATGATTACAGCAACAAAAAGTTGCTTAGCCATTTCAGGTGGTGTTGGCGGTGCCAAACTGGTGCTCGGGCTTTCTCGTCAGTTGCAGGCAGACAAACTTACCATCGTGGCTAATACAGGTGATGATTTTGAACATCTGGGTTTTACCATTTGCCCGGATCTGGATACTGTAATGTATACTCTGGCCGACCTTGCTGACCGTGAAAGTGGCTGGGGTCAGACAGGAGAGACCTGGCAATTCCTTAGCGCGCTCGAGCAACTGGGGGGTGATACCTGGTTCCAGTTGGGTGATAAAGACCTGGCGACACATGTTGTTAGGTCCAGTGAGCTAAAAAAAGGCAAATTGCTGTCACAGGTTACCCGTGATCTTTGCCAGTCGCTGAATATAAAACATAACCTTGTGCCTATGACAGATGACCGGGTTGCGACGCTTATTCACTGTCAATCCGGTGAGGTGCTGGCCTTCCAGCATTATTTTGTTCGTGATCATTGTGAGCCTGCTATCAGTGGTTACTCGTTTTCTGGAATTGACAGTGCGAATCGGAGCCCTGGGTTTAGCCGTGCTCTGCAGGATCCCGAGCTGGGCGCTATTATCATTTGTCCGTCTAATCCATTCGTCAGTGTGGCGCCGGCACTGGATCTGGACGATACAGCTGAATTGATGACGGAACATGCTGCACCGGTTATTGCCGTGTCTCCGATAGTGGCAGGTGCTGCCCTGAAGGGACCTGCTGCGAAAATGATGGCAGAATTAAGCATGCCCAGTTCCGCATTGGGGGTGGCCGAGTATTATGCGAATCGGTATCCTGGGTTGCTTGATGGCTTTGTTTTAGATCTCGCAGATGCCAGTGAAGCGATGGCGGTAGAGGCGCTGGGTATTGCGCCGCTGGTGGTCAAAACAGTGATGACATCCCTGCAAGATAGGCAACAACTGGCAAAGGATGTATTGAAATTCGCCAGTGGGCTTTGCCGAACATGAGTACTGTGGCGGTCATTCCCATTAAGCAACTCGCCGGTGCCAAGCAACGACTGGCCAGTGTGCTTGAGGCCAGTGAAAGACAGACATTGTTCAAGAGTATGGTAAAAGATGTTCTTACCGCTGTCGAAGCTTGTTCTTATATTGATG
>JAPKEK010000091.1 GCA_028822125.1 Pseudomonadales bacterium
TGTTCCCCAATGGCTATCCTGTGGCTGTGGTGAGCCAGTTTGAACAGTCACAGGGCAATCCCTTTGCAACTATCCAGGCAAAACCCTTAGCACATCTTTCTGCCAGGAATCATGTGCTGATTCTATTCTCGACCGCGGTAGTGCCTGCAAATTATTCGAATGGAGCCGCCAATAATGGCCAGTGATGCTTCAAGCAAGGGCAGTTGGGTCATAGTGAGCAGCCTCTTCATCGCGTTGATACTCACCATTCTGCCGTTGCCCGATGGTGTTCCTAGGGAAATGGGTTATCTCAGACCTGATTGGTTGGGTCTGGTGATAGTATACTGGACGTTAGCGCTGCCAGACAGGATTGGTCTGTTGACAGCTTTTTTTGTCGGTCTGTTAGCGGACCTCATCAGTGGATCACTGCTGGGTTTGCATGCTATGGGTATGGTCATGGTGTCCAGTTTTGCTCTGGCCGCTTATCAGCGAATTCGGATGTTGGCAGTATGGCAACAGGCGATCTTAATCCTTCTTATTCTGACCCTGGTTCAGATCGTTAGTCTGTTAATAACCGTACAGTTATCCGGCAGGACGTTCAGTTGGCTGACCTTTCTGATTCCGCTGGTCAGTGCCCTTGTCTGGCCCTGGATCTTCCTAGGATTGAGAGCTTTGCGAAGACGCTTTATTACCTGAATATATTGATCAAGTGCGGTACATGGTTTTTTCAGCACGGTCATCGGTTATCCTATCCTTTAGAGAGCAAAAGAATATGGTGGAATTAATACTGGCATCGGCCTCACCGCGACGCGCGGAACTCTTACAGCAAATTGGAATCAAATTCAGGGTTGAAGCAGCGGATATAGATGAGACCAGAAATGTTCAAGAGCAACCATTTGATCTAGTGACAAGACTGGCCGGAGAGAAAGCAAAAAGCAAATTGCCTTGCAATGGTGTCGTGCTGGCAGCTGATACCATTGTACTCGACGATGATGCTATCTTGGGTAAACCGACGGATAGAGATCATGCTGTTGGTATGCTGAAAAGATTATCGAACAGGACCCACAGGGTGATAACAGCAGTCTGCCTAGCTGATGACGCTCGCACAGTCACAGAAGTGGTATCCACGTTAGTAACTCTGAGGCTCATTACTCAGGCAGAAGTGGAATTCTACTGGGAGTCAGGTGAGCCACTGGATAAGGCTGGAGGGTTTGCAATTCAGGGGCTCGGGGCTGTTTTTGTGAAGAATATTCAGGGAAGTTACAGTAATGTGGTCGGTCTGCCGTTGTTTGAAACGGCTGCAATGCTGGATCGTTTTGGAATTCAGACACTCAATGCCACACTATAGAAAAGAAAGAGAAAGACAGAAGTTAGATTCGCTCTGGCGGTATGCCCGAGCTTTTGTAGACAGTTTTTGTAGACAGTTTTTGTAGACAGATATTATAGGCTGGTCTCTGGTCTCTGGTCTCTGGTCTCTGGTCTCTGGGTTAACAAAATGGTCATGCTATGACGAAAGAAATACTCATAAATTCCTCGCCAGCAGAATGCCGGATCGCATTGGTGGAAGATCGTGTGCTTCAGGAAGTATTGATCGAGAGGCGTCATGCTGAATCGATGGTGGGTAATATATATAAAGGCACAGTTCAGCGGGTTGTCAGGGGAATGCAGAGTGCTTTTGTATCGATTGAAGCGCATCGAAATGCGTTTCTTCATGTGACCGATATTGCCACGGAATTGGATCCAGGCCATAACACTGACCGGTTGGATGGCCGAATAGAGGAGAGAATCAGGCAGGGGGAACAGCTGCTGTTACAGGTAACCAAAGAGCCCACGGACAGTAAAGCAGCAAGAGTGACCACGCATATCACACTGGCATCGCGTTATCTGGTGATGACACCAGGATCAACACAAGTTCGGGTATCACTCAAGATCGGAGATGAAAATGAGCGAGAGCGTCTCAAAGATCTTATAGCAATCTGCCAAGGTGATTATTCTGCCGGATTCATTGCCCGGACAGCCGCAGCTGGCGTTGAACTGGAGAGTTTGCAACGGGATGCGGATTTATTGAAAGCCAGGTGGCAAGACATTACGCGACGGTTCCGTCTCGAATCGTCAGGCTCCTTACTTTATCGAGAGCTACCAGTTTCGCTGAAAGTGCTGCGCGATATTGTCTCCGATGATTTAGAGGGCATAACAGTCGATGATGATCTGACACTGGTGGAAGTGCAGGATTTTTTGGCAGATTTCTTACCAGATCAACTGGATTGCCTAACACGGGCCACTTCAGGACAGAATCTTTTCGATCGATATGACCTGGAAAAGCAGATACAAGCCGCGCTAGAATCGCGGGTGGCTTTGAATTCAGGTGGTTATCTGGTTATCGAGCAGACAGAGGCCATGAGCACAATAGATGTCAATACGGGATCTTACCTTGGAAACCGGCATCTGTCAGAAACCATTTTTCTGACAAATCTGGAAGCCGCCGAGGCTATACCAAAGCAGCTTAGATTACGAAATATAGGGGGCATTGTTGTCGTCGATTTTATTGACATGAAGACAGAGGATGATAAGCAGGAATTACTTGATTGCCTTCATGCCGGGTTATTAGAAGACCCTATTCCGTGTGGTCTTTCGCCGGTTTCAACCCTGGGTCTGGTAGAAATTACTCGGAAGAGGTCAGGTAAAAGTCTACAGATGATGCTTTCCCAGCCCTGCTTGCATTGTCACGGGCTGGGCCTTGTTAACTCAACTGATGCCCTTGCGGCAGCGGTGCTCCGTGAGGTTTACCTGCGGAGGCGTGAATTTGAAAACTCAAGTTGTTTGGTTTTAGCTGGACAGGAACTAGTCGATAGGTTACACACTGGCTACCGCAAGGAAGTGCAGGCGATGCACCGGGATCATGCTGTTGTTATAAAGTTAACAGTGAGCCCTGAGCTGCGCGAGGATGAGTTCCGGTTAATCCAGCCTGCAGAGGTGCAATAGTCCTTTATGGCCAGACAAGTATTTTCCAGATTATTTCAGGTCCTGGCCTTTTCGGTACTGCTTTTGTTGGCTTCCTACGTCACGCTGGGAAGGCTTGCAGTAGGTTTGGTGAGTTACTTTCAAGTCGAAGTGGAGAATCAGATTTCAAAGACCCTCGGTGTGGGTTTTAGAACACGCTCCATAACGGGGCAGTGGAACATACTGGACCCTACCATCGTACTGGAGGGATTTTCTCTGGGCGGGGCTGAAAATGCGGCTATTTCGGCGCAGCGTGTAGAGTTGAAGTTAAGTTCGTGGCGGTCTTTAACAGAATTTTTCCCTGTGCTCAGCAGGGTGGTAGTCAACGCTGTTTCATTGCAGATAAGCAGGAAGGAAGATGGTTCCTGGGGTATCTCGGGAATCCAGGGATCTCGCCCCCAGGGTTTGTCCGATTTTACGAGGTTGATGTCTTATGCAGATGTCCTGCAGATATCAGACCTGGAGGTTAAGATAAATACTGGCCAGAGTATTTTCCTTTTTACCACGGCTGGGTCGGAAACAGGTATTGAAATCAGTGCAAATGAAGACGGTGGTATTTTTGACGCAGCGCTGCAACTGGCAACCGAGGCAGCATCAGGACAGCGCGGACCACCGGCGAAAATGTTTTTGTCAGGTTCCTTTCAGGGTGAACTGAGTCCGATCAGTTCGGCTTCGGTGAGTGCTTTTGTCAGCCTTGAAAATCTAAGGCTTGCAGCGGTTTATAGCAGTTTCAGAGAAGATAACAGGACGGCAGATGCTGTGCTAACAGGCCAAGCCTGGTTGCAATTAGATAAAGGTGATATTGCATCACAGGTTAAACTTTCCATAACGGACCTGAATCTGACGGGCAAGGAAAGTTCTGTGCTTTCGACCGGGTTTGCAATATCGGGTGACATGGCAGATGGAACTGCCTCGGTTCTGGTTCCGCAAATAGCCGTTATCGGTCCTGGTGAGGCAATTAGAATAAATGGATTGTCCCTGGCCGTTGAGGAAACAGCGCAGGGAAGCTTTGTGGTTGCTGCAGCCTTGCCGTCTCTGATGCTGGATAAACGCATTTTACCGTTGTTATTTGATCTGCAGTCTGAAGTGGGTAGCCAGAGCCAATCCGGAAACCGGTTAAGTGCTATGGAGCCTGTTGCTTTATTATCTGACCTGGGTCTTTTCGTTAATTCAGGTAGTATCAGGAACTCACTCCGAGTCGTGGCAAGTGTGGATAACCTGCAGCTGCGACCTGAGTACGGCGTACCTGGGTTACAGGGAATTAAAGGTTTTGTGAGCTTGGGCCTGGAATCAGGATTCTTTGATTTGCAGAGTGGCCAGAGCCAGATTCATTTCCCGACTGTTTATGAACTCCCCTGGCAACTGGATACCAGTTCTGGCCGGTTAGCTTATCGTATTCATGATCACGGCTTGCAGATTTTTTCCGGACCACTGACAGTGACATCGGGCGAACTGGTTGCCAGGGGTAAGTTATTGATCGATATACAACAAGAGAAGTTGTTGCGAACCTGGGGTCTGTCAGTGGGGTTGCAGAATGCCAGTCTAATAGGGCTGTCGCCATTCATTCCGCTTACGGTTCCGGAAGAAACGAGAAATTGGATATCGACCGCTATTCGTTCTGGTGTGGCTGATAAGGCCGGCTTGGTGATTCACGGCTCGATTGACAGATCTGCTGCTAAAGTTGAAAAGAGCTATGAAATTCAGCTTGAAACAATGGATGCCGTGCTCGAGTATCAGCCGCTCTGGCCAGAAGTCGCAGGACTCCAGGGAACCGTGTATATCAGTAACCGAGGCGTTTTTGCTGACGGGCTTAAAGGAGAGATATTCAATACGGCTGTTAAGGATCTGTCATTGAGAATCCACCAGGGGGATGATAGCCCGCCAGAATGGGTTGAAATATCTGCAGATTTATATGGGCCCTTTGCCGACATGTTTAAGGCTTTTCAGGAGACACCGCTTCGAGATAACATTTCACGGGCTGCTGATTATTGGACCGGTCATGGTTTCATGAAAGCCGACATTGAGATCTCAGTCGGCATTGGTGCATCTGCATGGGCGCCGCCTCGGGTTGATGCAGTGGTTGAACTCGCTGATGTTCAGTTTGACTTAACCGATATTGACCTTGTTATTGAAGATTTGAGTGGCTTGTTCAGATATCAGTCAGATGCTGGGTTAACCAGTGAAAACTTCTCCTGCCAACTGTTTGATGGACCTGCCACTGGTCATATTGAAACTAATCAATTGGCTCAGTCCGGTGCTTTCCTGGTTTTCCTAGGCGGGTCTTCAGAGGTTGTGCAAATAAACAATTGGCTCGAATTGCCGCTGCTCAAGTTCGTTCAGGGTACCACTGATTACCAGGCCTTATTGACGCTGCCCTATGGTGGCAGGGATAACAGGCCGATGATTGAGGTATCAAGCCAATTAGTGGGCATTAACATTGACATGCCACCACCTATTGGCAAGATCATAGCTGATACGCAACGTGAATTTAGGTATCAGCAGGTTCTTGGGCCTGATCCGTTAGTGGCTAGTTTTTCGTTGGAGCAGAGCGTGACTGGTAATCTGAAACTGATGAACGGATCTGTGGTTGGTGGTCGCATTAATCTGGGTGAATTCAAGAATGAAGCCAGTGCCTTTGATGCGATTCGGGTGACGGGTTCTTTGCCTTTCCTGTCCCTGTCGGAGTGGGACCTTTTTTTTGAGGAATTGGAAAAGAAAACGGATCTGTCGGTACAGTCAGAAATAAGAAAACATTTGAAGTACATAGATGTAATGGTCGATACACTAAATATCTATGAATTTGAATTAGAAAATATCGCGGTAAAGATCACGCCGCTGGAAGAGGCCTGGAGAGTCACTCTGGAGAACGATCAGATACTCGGTGAATTCGTCGATTTTGATGATGAATTAGAACCATTGGATGTCCGACTCAGTTACTTGCGGCTGGCATCAGACCCAGGGGATGCTGGCCTGGACCCATTGTCATCGGTTTCACCGGAAATGTTTGTTCCACTGCGTTTTCAGTCCGAACAGGTGGTTTATGATGATGAAGATTATGGGGCCTGGTCTTTTTTATTTTCTCCCAGCGAAACCGGTGGAGATATAAAGGAATTAAGCGCGCGGGTTAAAGGTATGGAAATCGATTTACCTGAAACCTTTCAATGGACCAATATTCCTGGCCAGGAAATCACCACTTTTACTGGGGATATTCGAGTTCCTGAACTCAGTAATAGTCTTGAAGCATGGGGTTATGCGGCAGGATTAGAAGGTCAGGGGTTTAATTTTCAATCCAGATTGAAATGGCCGGGTTCGCCATTAAATGTGGGTATTGAGAATTTGAGCGGGCAATTGAGCATCAAGGGGGGTAAAGGTCGTATTGTCCAGGTTGAAGCCAGCAGCGGCCCCCTTAAATTACTGGGCATATTTGATTTTGCTGAAATAGCGAAAAGATTCAGGCTGGATTTTTCTGGATTGCTGGCTGAGGGCCATTCCTTTAATTCCGTTACCGGCGGGGTAACTATGCATGATGGCAGTATTGATGTAACAGAACCGATTGTCATTGTAGGTGCAGGCAGTCAATTTACCCTGGCGGGGAATCTGGACCTGGTCAGTGAAAAGATTGACACCGATCTGATCGTAACGTTACCGGTGAATAAGAATCTTCCCTGGTACGCGGCTTATACTGCCTTCGCAACAGGCCCCATTACTGCCGCAGGTGTTTTTTTGGCCCAGAAAATTTTCAGGAAACAGATTCGGGACATGACCAGCTTGAAATACGAAATCTTGGGGACCTTGGCGGAGCCCGAAGTGAAATTCGTATCGATGTTCGATGCCTCAGTTCGAGAATTGCCTGAGCAGAGTAAGGAAGCCCAACAGTGAGCCAGTCGCGCATAGCAGTAGTGCAGATGACCAGCAGTATCGAGGTCGAAGTCAATTTACAGAAACTGGTTGTGTTGTTTGAAGCATTGCGAGGTGAGTCGGTGACCGCTGTTTTTTTGCCCGAGAACTTTGCGGCCCTGGGTACAACCCAGGCATTAGAGATTGGCCTTGATGAACAGTCAGGAAATAGTCGAATTCGGACTTTCCTTGCAGATCAGGCAATTGCCCTGGAATCCTGGATATTCGCAGGAACAATCCCCATGGTGAGTCGACCCGATGGCGAGACTGTAGGTGAGGGCCGGGTTAGAGCAGCATCTCTGGTATACGATCAACGCGGACAGCAGATTGCGCGTTACGACAAAATTCATATGTTTGATGTTGATGTTGACGATAAGCAAAGCCGATATCGCGAATCGGATCGTTTTGAACCGGGTGATGCATTCGAAGTTGTTAATACCCCCTTCGGTCAGGTTGGATTGAGCGTTTGTTACGATGTTCGTTTCCCTGAAATGTATCGTCG
>JAPKEK010000092.1 GCA_028822125.1 Pseudomonadales bacterium
GAACCGTCTTTGTATCGCGACCATCGATTCGGGGTTCACCAGCAATAATGGCCTGGCGAACTGTTTTCTTTTCAATACTTCCAAACACTGCACTCACTTCATCTCTATCAGGACCCGCTTCAGCAACAAAACTACCTATGGCTTCTTCCCGGAGAACATCAAGTCGGTCCTGCCGCACCATTTTTTCGGTGATCTTGTAAGCATCAGCAATCTGTCCGGAAAACTGTTCGGAAACTGCTGAATTCAGTGCTTCATTTTGTGCCGGGGCCTGCCATTGCCATTGGGCGACACCAACTTCATCGCACAATTCTTTAATGGCTCTAACGACAACCTGCATCTCCTGGTGAGCAAACAAAACGGCACCCAGCATCTGGTCTTCGGTTAATTCCCTGGCTTCAGATTCAACCATTAATACCGCGGCTTCAGTACCTGCCACCACCATATCCAGGTGAGAATCGGCCAAAGCTTCATATCCCGGGTTAAGCAGATAGCCTGCCTCGGTAAAGCCCACCCTTGCTGCTCCAATAGGGCCAGCAAAAGGCATCCCCGACAGGCTCAGTGCTGCCGATACGCCAATCAAAGCAGGGATATCAGGATCGACATCCTTTGGCGCAGAGACCACCTGACAGGTAACCTGAACTTCGTTCATAAATCCTTTCGGGAATAACGGACGAATGGGCCGATCAATTAACCTTGAGGTCAGAGTTTCTTTCTCTGAAGGACGACCCTCACGCTTAAAGAAGCCACCCGGTATCTTCCCGGCTGCATACGTTTTTTCTTCGTAGTTAACTGTTAGCGGAAAGAAATCCTGTCCGGATTTCGCTTCTTTACGACCTACTACTGCTATCAAGACGGAGGCTTCAGCCATGGTGACTAAAACCGAAGCTGTCGCTTGACGCGCAATTCTTCCTGTCTCTATTACGACTTCCTGGTCGCCATACATAAACATTTTTCTAACTGGATTCACATTTTTCTCCCATAAAATAACTCGATTAGACTATCTTCGTAGACCCAACCGCTTAATAAGCTGAGAATATCTATCTGTACTCTTACTTCTTAAATAATTCAGCAGTTTCCTTCTTTGACTTACCATCCTCAGTAATCCAACACGAGAATGATGATCATGATTGTGTGCTTGAAAATGCGCTTGCAATTTTTCAATATTGGCTGTTAATAATGCCACCTGCACCTCCGGCGAACCTGTATCCTGTTCAGATGTTTGAAAATCCTTAACGATCGCCGATTTTTCTTCGTTTGATAAAGCCATCCTGGCCTCCCTTAATATGCTTGCCTTATCCAGGCAACATTTATGTTAATAGGCACGTCCGCGCATATTTGCAGACACCCTACTCCTTTTGTGTCGCGACTAATCTTCGCGGCGCAATTCTACCATCATCGAGTATCTCTCCCACACCGATGAAATTATTATCGTCCTCTACCTCAGAAAAAAGACTAACCCAGCCCGACACAGGCGAATTCGGAACCTGCACCGGCTGTCCCTGCATCAAATACGATGCAGTGAGTTCTGAAAGAACTGACCTGGGCCAGTCGCTTACCGCCGCACTGACAGAAAGTAGGGTCTGGTCCATCACCGCTTCGGCCTGTTCCCTAAAACCGGTCACTTCAGCCATGGTGAAGCTATCATCAATCTCAAAAGGGCCTGCTCTCAATCTGCGTAAAGCTGACACATGTGCGCCGCAACTTAAATCTTCTCCTATATCCTGCGCCAGAGTTCTGACATAGGTTCCCTTGCTGCAATCGATGTCTAAAACCAGCACATTTTCATCAAATTCCATCAACTGCAAACTTGCAATTCTTATTTTCCGAGCTTTTCGCTCTACTTCTATGCCCTGCCTTGCTAATTTATAAAGTGGCTGGCCATTTTGTTTAATCGCTGAAAACATGGAAGGAATCTGTTCAATCTCTCCAGTATATTTAGAGAGAACGAACTCAAGGTCATCCCGAGTTCTCCTTGCCACAGGTCTAGTCCGGGTTATCTCACCCTCTGAATCTCCTGTCGCTGTACTGATGCCTAACTGCAATGTCGCCAGATAGCGCTTATCCGCTTCGAGAAGGTATCTGGAAAATTTGGTTGCTTCTCCAAAACAGATTGGCAGAACACCTGTAGCAATCGGATCAAGACTACCGGTATGGCCTGCTTTTTCAGCACCAAAAAGACGCTTGACCTGTTGCAGCGCGCCATTTGACGTTATTCCCTGAGGTTTGTCCAGCAATAATATGCCATTAACCGGGCGGCCCTTCCTTTTAACCCTAGATTTCGTCATCAGCCGCTTCAGCAAGCCCTTTACTTGATGCCGCTTTGATCGCAGCCGATATTCGAGCACCGTCCACCAACGACTTATCGTAATGAAATCTCAACTTGGGGGTTATCCTGGTATTCAGCATACTTGCTAATTGCTTTCGAAGATAACTGGCCGAATTATTAAGCAATTGTTCAGTCTGCTTATCTTTAGAGTCAGGGAATACAGTGAAGTAAACGTCAGCAAAAGCTAGATCGCGAGATACTTTCGCTTCGTTGATAGTCACCATCCCTAATCTTGGATCTTTCAACTCTCTTTGTACCAACACAGCTAAATTCTTCTGAATATGATCTGCAACGCGATCAGTCCTATTGAAATTAGCTTTCATTTCTTCTTACTCTGGCGGGTCAAAGCTGCCTGGCTACTTCCTTGATATCAAAGACTTCAATCTGATCCTTGACTTGCACATCATTGTAATTCTTAACACCAATACCACATTCGGTTCCGCTTCGAACGATGTTAACTTCTTCCTTAAAATGCCGCAATGATTCTAATTCGCCTTCAAATATAACAATATTGTCACGTAAAACTCTGATTTTCTTATCCCTCTCTATGGCGCCTTCCATTACCATGCAACCCGCTATAGAGCCGAATTTCTTACTGTCAAATACATCCTTGACTTCAGCAATACCAATAATATCCTCCCTCATTTCAGGGTCCAGCATACCACTCAGGGCCGCTTTGACATCGTCAACAAGATCATAGATTACCTTGTAATAACGCAGATCAATTCCTTCAGCTTCGACGATCTTCTTGGCTGAAATCTCTGCCCGGACATTAAAACCAAATACCACTGCCTCAGATGTAATAGCATAGTTAACGTCTGAATCAGAGATACCACCTACACCAGAAAAAACAACATTAACCTTAACCTCATCATTGCCCAGCTCAGATAGCGCGGAAACAATCGCCTCCAAAGAACCTCTAACATCCACCTTAACAACAATATTTAACGCTTTAACCTCTGCTTCGCCGAAGCTTGCCAATAAGTTGTCCAGAGAAACCACGGGTGTAGAGAGCCGTTGTGCGTTGACTTTACTGCGGCGAAATTGGGCCACTTCTCTGGCTGTCTTTTCGTCATTTGTGACCGTAAAAGTATCCCCTGCCGCTGGAGTACCATCCAATCCCAACAGAGATACAGGCGTTGCTGGACCTGCTTTATTCACCTTGTTGCCATGCTCATCATTAATCGCTCGTGCGCGGCCATAGTTTTCGCCGGCAACAACAACATCCCCCTGCTCGAGTGTACCATTTTGAATCAACAGCGTAGCGACTGCGCCACGACCTTTTTCAAGACGTGACTCAATTATAATACCTTGGGCAGTGCCTTCGATGTGAGCATTGAGTTCCAACAATTCAGCTTGTAACAAAACAGCTTCCAGCAGCGCGTCAATACCTTCACCGGTCATTGCTGAGACAGGAATGAACTGGGTATCACCACCCCAATCCTCAGGAACAACCTCTTTTGCCGCTAGTTCGGATTTAACTCTTTCCTGATCCGCTCCTTCCAGGTCTATTTTATTAATTGCTACAACAATAGGCACGCCGGCAGACCGGGCATGAGTGACTGCTTCTTCGGTCTGCGGCATGACACCGTCATCGGCGGCCACCACGAGAATGACAATATCCGTACAATCTGCACCTCTTGCACGCATAGCCGTAAACGCAGCGTGGCCTGGCGTATCAATAAAACAGATTTCACCATGATCGGTCTGAACCCGATAGGCACCGATATGCTGTGTAATACCGCCTGCTTCACCACTTGCTACCTGCGCGTTACGTATATGGTCTAGAAGGGATGTCTTGCCATGATCAACATGCCCCATCACCGTTACTATCGGCGCCCTTGGCTGAGCTTTAGTTTTGTATACAATGGTTTCGGTTAGTGTATTTTCAATATCATCAGCATCAATGACTTTTACTGTATGACCATATTCCTCTACCACAAGCTTGGCGGTATCCTGATCAATTGATTCATTTATATTGACCATGACGTCCAAACTCATCAAATACTTAATGACGTCACGAGCCTTTACAGAGATGCGCTGCGACAGTTGTTGCACAGTGATTGATTCACCTAGTTCTACTTCACGGGCCTGATGCTCAGTTGGCGCACTAAACTGATGCTGACGCCCTCCTTTTGGAGATGCCGCCCGTTTACTTCTTGCGCCGCCGGATAGTCCAAGTGTTGTTGGTGTGGCCTCATCCTCTGTTTCCGGCGTTACAAGGATTTCTTCAACTTCTTCACTGAGTAATTCTTCAACACGCTTTTTCCGATTGCCATGTTTGGCTTTCTTCTGCTGAAGGTCTTCTACATCAAGATCACTGCGATCACGCTTATCTTTACGCGAACTCGGTTTGTCTTCTGCTTCTTTGTCCGCTTCTGCTTTTAGCGCTTTAGCTTTTGCCGTTCCAGCCTTCTTGGTTTTTTC
This sequence comes from Pseudomonadales bacterium, assembly GCA_028822125.1. Classification (GTDB taxonomy): domain Bacteria; phylum Pseudomonadota; class Gammaproteobacteria; order Pseudomonadales; family Azotimanducaceae; genus UBA9926. The sequence goes on from JAPKEK010000092.1 coordinate 4,754, forward strand.
TAGATTTTGCGCAGCTTCCTTCGCCTTCAGTTCTGCTTCTTTTTCAAGGGTTTCCTGACGGCGCTTTTCTGCTACTAATTCGGCCTCAGCATGGGCTGCTTTGCGAATTGCTTCAGCATCAGGAACGACTTCAGCTACCGCTGCGGTACTGTCGCGGGAAGGTGCTTCGATATCTTCTGCGGCAGGGGCCTGGTCATCTCGACGAACGTAGGTTCGCTTTTTCCTCACCTCTACATTGACGGTTCTACCACGACTAGCACTTCCTCCGGCTTTAATAGTACTAACCGTGCGGCGCTTCAAAGTAATTTTCCGAGGGCCTTCCCCAGTTTCACCATGACTGCGTTTAAGATGAGAGAGCAATTTTTCCTTCTCGGTTTCAGTCACCGAATCGGTTTCTGCCTTATGAGGCAGATCTGCTTCATTCATCTGCTGCAATAAACGGTCAACCGGCGTACCCACTGTTTCAGCCAACTGTTTTACCGTCGTCTCAGCCATCTTTTATTCCTTATCGGTTAAGCCTAAATCGAATCGAGCCCAACTCGCTTCCTGCAATCTCTCATTCAAACCACGGTGCTCTTGCAGTCATAATAATTTCCCCTGCAAGGGCTTCCGTCATATCTTCTATATCGATCAAATCATCTATCGCCTGCTCAGCAAGATCTTCCATAGAGATAATCCCAATGGCGGCCAGTTGATAAGCCAACCGAGTATTCATACCTTCCATGGTCAACAGGTCTTCTGCTGGTTCCGCATCGCTTCGATTTGCCTCATCAGTTAATTCCATGGTTGTCAGCGCATTTTTGGCCCGGCTTCGCAGTTCCTCAACAATGTCCATATCGAAACCTTCTATATCGACCATTTCGTCAATAGGAACATAAGCTATTTCTTCGAGTGAACTAAACCCTTCCTCGACCAGAACGATAGCCACATCTTCATCAACATCTAGTTTGTCCATGAACTCAGTAACAACCGCACCAGATTCCTGCTCTTGCTTTTCTGATGCTTCTTCTTCGGTCATGATATTCAGAACCCAGCCCGTTAATTCGCTAGCCAGTTTCACGTTTTGACCACCTCGGCCAATTGCCTGAGCGAGGTTATCCTCTGATACAGCAATGTCCATGCTGCGGGTTTCTTCATCTACAACAATCGAGACAACCTCTGCCGGCGCCATCGCGTTTATAGCTAACTGGGCTATATTGTCATCCCATAAAACGATGTCAATTCGCTCGTTGCCTAATTCGCCTGAGACCGCCTGGACCCTGGATCCTCGCATCCCAACGCATGCCCCAACTGGATCAATTCTTCCATCATTGGTTTTCACAGCAATTTTGGCACGAGAGCCCGGATCTCTAGCCGATGCCAGGATTTCAATGATGCCATCAGACACTTCAGGCACCTCTATCTTAAACAACTCGGTTAAGACCTCTGCAGATGTACGAGTCATTGCCAACTGAGGACCTCGAGCTTCTGGCCTGACTTCCTTTAACAGGGCGCGCAATCGATCACCAATACGAAAAGTTTCACGCGGTATCCACTCTTCTCGCGGCAGTATTGCTTCCGCATTATTGCCCAAATCAATGATAACTGCTTCACGAGTGACTTTCTTGACCTGACCGTTCAGTAACTCGCCAATTTTCGGGCGATAAGCGTCAACAACCTGGGCTCGCTCTGCTTCCCTTACCTTCTGAACAATGACCTGCTTCGCTGTTTGCGCGGCAATCCTACCAAACTCAACTGATTCAATGGGAATCTCAAAAATATCACCGCCTACCAGGCCTGCCTGTCGATCTTGCGCCTGAAGAATTGACAGCTGAGCCCCAGGAAACTCCAGCTCTTCATCATCGGCCATCACTGTCCAACGTTGAAATGAATCATACAACCCTGTGGTCCTGTCAATTGCGACTCTTATGTCTACTTCTTCCGCATATCTTCTTTTTGTTGCGGTCGCAAGAGCCACTTCCAGAGCCTCAAATATGATTTCTTCTGAAACACCTTTCTCATTCGAAACAGATTCGACTACCAATAGAATTTCTTTGCTCATTACAATGTCTCTAAGTCATTTCCTCGCCAAACCCCTACTCGGCTTCGACGATAATATTTGCTCTTTCAATTCCTTCCACAGGAAGTAAAACCTCTTCTTCATCTATCCGCAAAACGACCTGCTCGTCTTCAAGGCCACACAACCGTCCTCTAAAGCGACGTCTACCCTCGAACGGGACTCGCAAGCTCAATTTAATCATGGCACCTTTAAAAAGCTCATAGTGCTCAGCTTTAAACAAACGCCGGTCCATGCCCGGTGATGACACCTCAAGGGTATATTCACCTGCAATCAAATCTTCAACATCCAGTAGACTACTGACCTGTCGACTGACTCTCACACAATCCTCAATACTGATTCCTTCCTCGGAGTCGATATACACCTTCAATAACGACCGCCTTCCCTGAGAGATCTGCTCCACGCCCCAAAGAACGCAATTCATTTCTTTCGCAACAGGCCCGATCAGTTTTTCTAACCTCGTCTCCGCCACAATTTCAATATTCTCCTAAAAAATTAGGATTACTCTTATCCCCAGACCGCAGGACATTTTTTATCCTA
>JAPKEK010000093.1 GCA_028822125.1 Pseudomonadales bacterium
GGTGGATAACCGGTCTGATCAATGTGTTCCCTGATGAAGTCCAGAACTTCGGACTGGCGCAGTGTGAGTTTGATCATAATTTTTCTCTGCTCATTCGAGGATTTCTGTTCACCTTCATTGACAGTGAACGTTGAAAACTAGTACTTGCGGTTATTAGTTATAGAAATTTAGTTGTACAAATTGGGTCATGTTTATATATACAGTAGGTGGGATTATATACAGTAGTTATCAAGAAGCAACCTTTTTTCAAGCACTGACCCTAATTTGATTTGTTTTCATTGATCGATATAGTGTTTAATTCAAATCAGGGGTCTCTATGATGAAGACAGGGAAATCTAACTTTCTATTGCCGGTAATATGTTTGTTCATGCTGTCAGCAAACTGCCTGGCGACCGATGCAGGCTGGATGATGTGGGTTCTCGGGAGTTTCAGAGATGAAACGCGTGCGGAGCGCCAGGCGCAGGTTTTGAGCCGGTTGACGGGTCAGGAAATTCTAATACAGTCCCTGCTGGTAAATGATTCGATACGACATCGTCTGATGATCCAGCCGGAAGCTGATGCGATTGACCAGGAACGGCTACTGGCACTGCTGCGCAGTAGTAATTTCAATGATCACTGGCGGGTCTGGGTTATGGGTGATGAGATGGGCATACAATCAGTCATATCTGTTTCAGCCAGATGGCAGGATGAGCACGACGTTACACTCGATACGTTGATGGATCCGGTTTCGCAGGATTTCCAGGACGAACCCGAAATAAGGGAATATAGCGTGCCATACAAGTTGTCAGACAGGCGCTCTGAACAGGTGGTACCGTTAAGCGCACCTGATGCCGCATCGAAGATCAGATATAATCCGGCCAGCCTGATTCGACAAGATGACTAGATTAGGCGACACAGGGGCGAATAAAAGTGAGTGAAATGAATTACGACAGCGAAACACTGCCATTAATCCTTGATTGGTTCACCAATCCTTTGGTTGTTAAGGTGTTCGTCGTCATTTTGTGTACCGCCATAGTCAGTTCTGTCAGTCGGCGTGCGATTAATAAAATGAAGAGTCTGGTCGAAAGCACCGATTCGCTCTGGGATGATGCCCTGCTTGGATCTGTGAGTCAGCCGTTAAACCTGTTGATATGGATACTGGGGGTCTCTCTGGCGGCTGAGTTAATCGCGGATAATCATAATGATCTGCAGATCCCATTGATCGCTTCTATCCGATATCTTGGGTTCATTGCGCTGCTGGCATTTTTTGCTGTCCGGGTGGTCTCGGAAATTGAAAAAACCTATATTTCCAAAGGGTCCGACGAGACAACTGTAACAGCAGTGGCCAAGCTGGTACGAATATCACTTGTTATTACCGCCGGTTTGATGACCCTGCAGACGCTAGGCGTGAGTATATCTGGCGTGTTGGCTTTCGGCGGTGTGGGTGGTATTGCGGTTGGCTTTGCTGCCCAGGATCTGCTATCAAATTTTTTCGGTGGCCTGGTCATCTATCTGGACAGACCGTTCAAAGTCGGCGACTGGATACGCAGCCCAGACCGGGAGATCGAAGGCACCGTCATTAAAATAGGCTGGCGGCTGACTGAAATCAGGACTTTTGATCAAAGGCCGCTGTATATTCCCAACTCAATGTTTTCGACCATCTCGCTGGAAAATCCATCTCGGATGTCAAATCGAAGAATATACGAGACGATTGGCCTGCGTTATGCCGATGTAGATAAGGTGGGTGCCATTGTGGCGGATGTGGAAACCATGCTTAGAACGCACCCTGATATCGATACTCAAAGAACCCTTATGGTCAATTTCAATGCCTTCAGCGCTTCCAGTCTGGATTTCTTTGTTTATACTTTTACGAAAACGACCAATTGGGTAGAATTTCACGCCATCAAGCAAGAAATTTTGATGCAGATTGCAGGCATCATCAGCAAACACGGGGCTGAGATAGCCTTTCCGACGACCACTGTCCATATTGAGCCAGGAGACTGACAGTTTTTGTTTCCGGGTCGCCTCGAATATCAAGTTGGACAAGGTTGCTTAAAGCCTGGATGAGCGGTTTTTGTTATAGATCAGAGGGTTTCAGATCAGAGGGTTTCAGATCAGAGGGTTTCAGGACGGAGGCTGGCAGCTAGTGCAATGAGTCAACCAGGGTTTGGGCGGGTTTAATTAAGGGAGCTTATGGCCGATTTACTGTTTTATCAGAAACCAGTGCCTTTGAATGCGAAAACCCATGGGGACTGGCGGATTCTAACGGACGAGCAGCATTTTGGTTTTGCCGCTGAGATCAATTCAGTACTTCTGGCGGGGATCGAGTTTATCGAAGCCTGTAAAGAGTACCCCATTGTTTTCGCCATGTCCGGTGACAGTTTAGTCCCGGTGGCATTGCTGGGATTGCGGGAAACCAGGAACCTGTTTGTCAGCGAGGATGGTAAATGGCTGGGGCGTTATGTACCGGCTTTTATTCGCCGCTATCCTTTTGTACTTGCCGATGCACCCGACCAGGCTCAGAAAGTAGTCTGTATAGACGAGGCCTATGAAGGCTTTAACCAGCCCGATGGAGAAGATCTATTTGAAGATGGCAAGCCCAGGCCTGTACTGGAAAAGGCGATCGAATTTCTAAATGAATACCAGCAGCAGTACGGCCGTACCGAAGCATTGATTAAACGGCTGAGAGACAATGAACTGCTGTCCAAAATTAATGCCAGAGTCACCGCTCGGGATGGCCAGGAAACAGCCCTGGAAGGCTTACTCGTTGTGGATGAAAAGAAGCTTCTGGTGCTTGATGATGAAAAGTCTCTGGCTTTGTTCCGGTCGGGCGAGTTGGCTTGGATCTATGCTCACCTTATATCCATAGCCAATATCGGGACCCTGGCAGCAAGACAGCATAAGCCTGCATAAGGAAAATGTTTGGTCGTCTTCGCGCAAGCATCCGGCGCCGTGTTTGACGCAATAGAAAAATGGCAATGCTGGCCGATTCTCTATAATTTATGCCCTCGATGCAATCCTGCCCGCGAAGTTTTTTTAAAGGGCCTGGCGGGCGTGATGCAGATGGGTACGCTCGCTGATTAGAGTGCCTGTAAAAACCAGTTAACCGGATTCTTCAGTCAACTGATGGGGTTTGACATGCACCAGCAGGCCAAATCTGGGATGATCTAGGTAGTGAGTTTCTCCAGACCGCATTCTTCTTGATTGCCTCAGTAGAAATGCCTGTTCGGTAATAAAGGCATTTTTTCTGGATTCTGCCAGCAGCAGGTTTTTATAACGTTCGGGCTGCTCAGGGAATTGTGATAAAGGTGTATCTGCGGCAATCCTTTGAAATGATGTCAGCCACAGGTGGGTTTCCACATGCAGATAGCGGGAAACCCTCAGCGCAACGGTACCGTCAAGTTCAAACGCATCGCCATATTGCTCGCCCGCCTGAATTAATATGGATTTGTTAGCGGTGCCGATGGGTTGTATCCAGGCTTCATGGTGCAACAATCTGAAACCCGAAGAACGACGGATAGATCCAATCTGTGGGTTCAGCATGCGAGCAGCTGATGGCAGGCTGGTGTAGATTCGGGCCTGGCCCGAGAAGATTGATGTCAGTCTCTGGTTAAGATCTTGCTGTCTCCTGGGTAGATCTTCGCTAATGGTATTGTTGATTTTTGTTCGTTCAAGTTGTCGTCTGTTGTAGTCAGCAGAGCCTTTATCTGCGAACAGGAACTGCTGCTCCGGGGGCTGCGCAACGTTGGCGGCTTCGATGACGGATGCTAAATCACGGGTCTGGCTGAGCAACTGCGGCAAGGTATCGCTCTGCTGCAGTGGTGCGATGGTGAAGCTATTTCTTGCATACCGGGGACGACCCAGGTTCAGGCTTTCCGGGCCAGGAGCAGGATGGAGTCTTTTGAACACCATAATTTCCACCTGGTAGTAGCGACCGTTGGGCTCAGTATGGCCCAGCAGGGCCCAGCAACTCATAACCATTGCGAGTAACAGGGCCAGCGATGGCTGAATGAATCTCAGGCGTGGCTGCCTTGTTTCATTTGCTGATCTGTTGTTTGGAGAGTCGATCAAGTAATTTCTCTATTTGTGTGAAACGTTTTTCCCTGTCCTCCATATTATCCTCAAAACTGAGTTGGTTGGCAGAGGTTAATCGAAATTGGTGTGGGTTTGATTGCACCAGGGAGACTATCTCACTCGCGCTGACGCGGGTCTCCTGGAGGAACTCTATTTTGCCACCTTTTTCTCCCACATCAACTTTCTTGATTCCCAGGCGTTCCGCCTGCAGTTTTACCTCAGTAACCCTGAACAGATTCTTAACCGTAGATGGCAACAGCCCAAATCGATCGATCATCTCAACCTGCAGTTCCCTGAGTTGCTCGTGGTTGGCTGCATTAGCGATTCTTTTGTAAAGAACCAGACGAGTATGTACATCAGGCAGATAATCTTCTGGAATCAGAGCCGGCAGGTGTAGGGTCACTTCAGTTGCATCACGCAGCGGCTGGTCCAGATTGGGGGTTTTCCCCTGGCGGATTGAGGTCACCGTACGTTCCAGCATTTCCATATACAGGCCATAGCCAATACCGTGGAGGTTGCCTGTCTGTTGTTCGCCGAGGAGTTCCCCGGCACCTCTGATCTCCAAATCGTGGGTGGCTAAGACAAAGCCTGCGCCTAGCTCTTCGGCTTGTGTAATCGCTTCCAGTCGCTTCACTGAGTCTGCTGTCATAACGTTCGGGTGAGGGGTGAGAAGATAAGCATAGGCCTGGTGATGGGACCGACCGACCCGTCCTCTTAATTGGTGTATCTGCGCTAGGCCAAACTTGTCAGCTCGATCCATGATGATGGTGTTGGCATTGGGGATGTCGATGCCAGTCTCAATAATTGTGGTGCAGACCAGCACGTTTGAACGCTTATGATAAAAATCAGACATCACCTGCTCAAGCTCTCGTTCACGCATCTGGCCATGGCCAATACTCAGTCGGGCTTCGGGGATGAGCTGCTTGAGTTCGTCTGCGACCTTCTCGATGGTCCTGACTTCATTGTGCAGATAATAAACCTGACCGCCGCGCATAAGCTCTCTTTGTATCGCCTCTTTGATCAGGGGGTTGGCTTTCCGGTGGATAAAAGTTTTGATGGAAAGGCGCCTTGAGGGTGGCGTGGCGATAATAGAAAGGTCGCGCATGCCCATCATAGACAGGTTCAGAGTACGAGGGATAGGCGTTGCAGTTAAGGTGAGTACATCCACTTCGGAGCGCAGGGATTTTAATTTTTCCTTTTGGCGCACACCAAAACGATGTTCTTCGTCGATAATGAGTAGTCCCAGGGCTTTAAATCGCAGGCCGTCATGGATAAGCGCGTGGGTACCGATGAGAATGTCAACCTGGCCGGTCAGTGCTGTCTGTATAATTGCCCGTTGCTGTTTCTTTGATTTGAATCGGGAAATACTTTCAATATTGATTGGCCAGTCGGCAAAACGATCCCTGAAGGAATGCAGGTGCTGCTCTGCCAGCAAAGTCGTGGGTACCAGTATAGCGACCTGGCGGTTATGCTGCACGGCGAGAAAGGCAGCGCGCATGGCGACCTCGGTCTTGCCAAAGCCAACATCTCCACAGATCAGTCGATCCATGGGTTTGGTGAGCGTCATATCAGAGATGACACTTTCGATGGCTGTTGCCTGATCGGCTGTTTCTTCAAAGGGAAAGGCGCTAGTAAATTGCTGGTAGGCGTCATCTGGAGGTGGATAGGCAAAACCCTTTTTTGCTTCTCTTCTGGCGTAGATATCGAGCAGTTCGGCAGCAACATCTCTGATCTGCTCCGCTGCCTTGCGCTTGGCTTTCTGCCAGGCATCGCCGCCAAGCCGATGCCATGGCACCGATTCACCTTCGCTGCTGGCATATCTGGATATCAGGTGCAAGTCACTGACGGGCACATAAAGTTTTGCGTCATCCTGATAAAGGAGACAAAGGAATTCATGGATTTGGTGATTGATTTCCAGGGTCTGTAAGCCTTGATAGCGACCGATGCCATGATCTATGTGAACGACGGCATCATCGATGTTCAGTTCTGTGAGACTGCGTACCACCAGTTCTGCAGCATGATCCTTTTCCTTCTGTCGCCGTCTGATCTGCAGAACACGCTCACCGAAAAGCTGTTGCTCTGAGATGAGCGCGATCTGCTGCTGTGGCAGATACATGGACCTGTCCAGTGGTGCGATGCACAAAGCCAGGGAATGATCTGATTCCACAAATTCGGTCCAGCTATTAATCTCTTGTGCTTTTAAACCGTTTTTCCTGAATAGGGCATCGACAACTTCTCTTCGTCCTGCTGATTCCGTCGCAATCAGTAATCGAGCATGGTTACCGGTCAGATAAGTCTGCAGTTTTTCCAGTGGATTGTTCGAACGATCATTCACTGTCACATCGGGCGTCGGATAAATATCGAACCGGGCCGAACTGCGGCCCTCTTTATCGGTAAAGTCGATTCTCGGATAGTTTTTTAATTTGAGGAATAGCTCATCGTTGCGCAGTAACAGGTCTTTAGGTTCCAGTATGGGTCTTGATATGTCATAGCGAAGGCTTTCGTAGCGCTGAAGGGCATTTTCCCATAGCTGATCCAGCTGCGTTTCAATGCGCTCGGTTAGAATCAGTATCTGCTTGGGCAGGTAGTCAAAAAAAGTTCCGACCTGTTCAAAAAACAAAGGCAGGTAATACTCTATACCTGGCGGCGCTAAACCCTGACTGACGTCCAGGTAGGTAGGGCAGGTTCGAGCATCGACATGAAAGCGCTGGTGCCATTGATCCTGAAAGAGGCGAATAGCGGATGCCGATAGAGGAAACTCTCTAGCAGGCAGGAGATCGATGGCACTGACCTTTTGCTTGGATCTTTGCGATTCGGGATCAAAAGTCCTGATGGACTCAACCTCATCGTCGAACAACTCTATTCGAAAAGGCGAATCAGTTCCCATTGGGAATAAATCAAGGATTGATCCTCGTACAGCAAACTCTCCGTGATCCTGAACAGATTAAACACAGCGATAACCGTTAGACTCCAGTCGTCTGCGCATGGCGGTTATGTCCAGTTTTTGAGCGGTTTTTACCTGTAGCGTAGTGCCTAGAATATGAGCGGTAGGCGCAAGTTTAAGCATCAGGGTTGATGCCGGAATGATGATGATACCCTGCGTTAGTTCTGCTGCCTGGTTGAGTAGTGACATTCTCTCGGAAGTGATGTCCTCATGAGGAGAGAAGCTGTCGTAAATAAGGGTTTCCCAGTCTGGAAACAACAGGACAGGAAATTTCTGGTTCTGATAATAGAGCAATTCCTGCTGCAGTTGGCTGGCGCTTTGCGAGTCATGCGCGA
>JAPKEK010000094.1 GCA_028822125.1 Pseudomonadales bacterium
GCCTGCAATGGTACCTGAATCAGTCAGGACCAGCGGCGAGTAACCATTTTCATACCGGTGCTTTTTTGCGTAGTGGGCTCGATCAGGGTTATCCTGATTTACAGTTTCATTTTCTGCCGATTGCCATGGACTATGATGGTAAAAATCAGTTTCAAGGCCATGGCCTTCAGGTTCATGTGGGGCCGATGAAACCAACCAGCAGAGGCTCAGTGTCACTTCGTTCGGATAACCCGCACGACTCGCCCAGCATCCAATTTAATTATCACGCAACGGAGCAAGACAGATCAGTGATGTTCAGGGGAATCAAGCTGGCACGGGACATTATGGCCCAGCCGGCATTTGAGCCTTATGTTGATCGGGAAATCCGGCCTGGACCAGGGCAGGATGACCTGGATGCCTTTGTCAGACAGTTTGCAGAAAGTGCTTATCACCCGAGTGGGACCTGTCGCATGGGTGATGATGCCATGGCAGTGGTCGACCCGTCGGGCCGAGTCAGGGGCGTTAACGGTTTACGCATTGTTGATGCTTCGATCATGCCCGAGATAACCAATGGTAATTTAAATGCCGTGGTGATCATGATGGCTGAGAAAATCAGTCATGAGATTCTAAAAAGTGAAATATCCGGTTAAAGTAATGGCAATCAACTTGTGTCGATGAACTAATGCCGGAATTTCCAGAGATGCTATTTTTAAAACCCCTTATTCCTATGCTGATTACCCTGGGCATGTCAGTTCTGGTGCTGTGGCTCTGGAATCATTTTTTCATTAAGCGCAAGCGAAACAGTTCGGACAATTCCAAGTTTGCCTATCAGTTAATACAGTTGGTGCTGGCGGTGATGTTATTGATATCAGTCATTATAGCGAGCCCCCTTGCTGAAGGAACACGTAATCAGGTGCTGGCATTAATTGGTATCGTTATATCGGGTGTGATTGCATTTTCATCGACCGTTTTCGTAACGAATTTTATGGCTGCAGTCATGCTACGGGTAACCAAACCCTTCAGGGTTGGTGATTTTATTACTGTTGCGGGCTATATAGGAAAAGTTTCAGAGAAAGGTTTATTTGATACAGAAATACAATCCGAAAACCGAGAACTCATTGCAATTCCCAATGCCACTTTCCTGAGTAACCCGGTGGTAGTTTCGCAGAGCTCGGGTAGTATTGTTTACACCTCGCTTTCTCTGGGATACGAGGTGTCTCATAGTTACGTCAGGCCCTTGATGCTGCAGGCCGCTGAAAAGTCAGGTTTAACCGATCCTTTCGTTCATATCATGCAATTGGGGGGTTTTGCAGTGACCTACAAGGTGAGTGGTTTACTCAATGATGTACAATTGATTCTTACGGCAAAATCCCGGTTAAACCAAAATCTTCTGGATGTGCTGCACCTGGCGGGGATCGAAATAGTGTCTCCCAGCGTGGCACGGCACATCCAGCAGAATGAAACCACCCGCCTCATCCCTGGTAGATTCCCCGTGCACAAGGATGAGAATCTGGTACAGGCAGAAGAGATTGTGTTTGACAAGGTCATTGAAGCAAAGGAACTGGTGGCTGCGCGGAAATTAATCCTTCGGCGCCCGGATGAGAAAAAACAGGAAAAGTCTGGTGATGCTGAAATACTGGAGACAGAACTGGAATTAATTGAGGATCGACTGGTAGCACTGCAGACCTAGCCGAGCCATGAACAGACAGGGATAGACATTATTTGTAGCGAGGTTTTAATGAGTTCAACAGAGATATTGCTTCCGGTATTTGGCATGAGTTGCCACAACTGTGAACGAAAGGTAGAGGCCAGCATAGACCAGCTTGCAGGGGTATCCTGGAGTAAGGCAGACCATACAGAAAACAGCCTCTGCGTCAGAGGCGCAGTATCCGTTGATGACTTGCAGCAGCAGATCCTTGACCTGGGTTATCAGTTAACGCCGGAGGTAGAAGCAGCGATTGATCCTGAGCAGCCGGTCTCTTCATATAGTGATGTTCCTGGCTTTAATTTAGACGTCAGCGGTATGAGTTGTGCCAGTTGCGTGCGTTCGGTTGAAGGCGCCTTGATGGCATCTCCCGGCGTGGTTCAGGCAGTTGTCAATTATGCTGGAGGGACAGCCTTTGTGAGGAGCCGCGGAGGCCAGCAAAGTTTGCTAGACGCGCTGGCTGATGCCGGATATCCAGGGCGCCCGCAGAGCGATGACCTTGATGAACAGGAACGCAGGATCAAGTCAGATTTTTCAGCAGCGGTGTTCAGGTCAGGCCTGGCGCTCGCGGCTGGCATCGTTTTCATGGTGGATATGGTTATTCCGATTCTTCCAACCCTTGCTAATAAGCCGTCCTGGCTTCTGATCTCTGCGCTGGTACTGATCATTATCGGGGTCAGTGGTGGTCATTTCTATCGTGGTGCCCTGAATTCACTGAAGCACGGCACCAGCACTATGGATACTCTGATCTCGCTAGGTACCGGTAGTGCCTGGCTGTATTCTACCGCTCTGATTGTGGCAGCGGACTGGTTTCCTTCAGCAGCACGATTTCACTACTTTGAATCTGCTCTTTTCATTATCGGTTTTGTTAACCTGGGTAAGGCTTTTGAGCAGAATGCTCGAGGTAAAGCCTCGCTTGCGGTGAGCCAGTTGCTGCGTCTCCAGCCTGTCATAGCCCATCGGCTTCTGGCATCGGGTGAAATCGAAACGGTAGACTGCGAAAGGGTATCGCCGGGTGACACGCTACGGGTAACGGCGGGTGAGTCGATCCCCCTGGATGGTCTGGTTGTTTCCGGCAAGGCGGAAATTAACCTTGCCATGCTGACAGGGGAGTTTGCCCTCAAGCCGGTAGGCACGGGTGATCGCGTGACCGGTGGCTCGATGCTGGAAGCAGGCTCGGTCGATGTCTGCGTGGACCGGACTGGCGCACAGACCACGTTAGCTAAAATGATTGAACTTGTCAGGCAGGCTCAGAATAGCAAGCCGCCGATGGCTCGGCTGGTAGATGAAATAGCTGCCTGGTTCGTGCCGGTAGTGGTTAGCCTTGCCGGTATGACCGTTGTAATCTGGTGGCAGTTGGCCGCGCCTGAGCTGTTGCCATACGCCTTCATTAGCGCTATCAGCGTTCTGATTATTGCCTGTCCCTGTGCGCTGGGCTTAGCTATTCCGATGTCGATTATGGTGGGCGTTGGCCGTGCCGCCAAGTCGGGAATACTGCTTCAGGACAGTTCAGCACTGCAGGTTGCAGGCAAGATCGATACGGTTGTATTGGATAAGACGGGTACACTCACCCAGGGAATCCCTGTAGTACAGAGTGTTCACTATGAGCATGGCTTCGGAGCGGAGGATTTGGTCGATTGTCATGCTCTATCGACACATTCCCATCATCCTTTGGCCAAGGCAGTTAGCCGTTACTGCCTGCAGGCAGGGTTAACCGCAGTTGCAGTCAATGACGTGGAGTCAGTAGTCGGTCGGGGTATTAGCGGCTTCTGTGGTTCAACTAAGGTCGCCATGGGGAGCTTGCTTTTTTTACGGGGGTTGGGCATGCAGCTGTCGCAAGGAATACCAGAGAGTGTGACCGGGCCCGTAGTTTATTGGGGTAGTGAGGGCAAAATAAAAGGCGTTTTTCATTTGCAAGATGAGTTGCGTGCGTCGAGCAAATCTACGGTTGCCGACCTCCAGTCCAGGGGCTTACAGGTCATTATGCTTACCGGTGATCATGAGGCTGCGGCCCGGCGTATTGCCGCCGAAGTGAGCCTGGACGTTTTTCACGCTGCAATGACGCCGCACGACAAGTTTTCGTTTATCCAGACATTGCAAACCCAAGGAAAAAAAGTTGCGATGGTCGGTGATGGGATAAATGATGCTGCGGCTTTGTCAGTGGCAGATGTCAGCTTTGCCATGGGGCAGGGCACTGATGTTTCTATACAGGCGGCAGATGTGACTTTATTGAATAATAATCTGGACGGCGTAATACAACTGCACCAGTTGTCTACACAGGTCGCACAGAACATGTGGCAGAACCTCAGTCTTGCTTTTGGTTACAATATTTTGTTGATACCCATCGCTGCTGGTGCGCTTTTTCCGGTTTTTGGAATATTGATTCATCCAGCTTTAGCTGGTTTTGCGATGGCGATTTCTTCAGTTTCAGTGGTTTTAAATGCCCTCCGCTTGAGCCGGTCAACCGGGCCTAACGGCATTGGCTCAGGTTGAAGGGCCAAGCTTAAAGACAATGGCCGACAGCAATCATTCGGAACCTGCTGGATCGCCAACAGCGTCCTCGGTTTCGGCGTAAAACAGGGCCAGGGAGAGCATTCTGAACAGGCCATGCACCATTTTAGTGTAGGGCATGGTGATAAAAAAACCAAAGACAAAGCCTAGATGCACCAGCAGTAACGCCGGCATGGCGCTAGTCTCCCGCAGTACCAGCAAAAGTAGACCTGATAAGGCAATCAGCCACAAACTAGTGGTCAGTGTCAGATCCAGCTGTAATTGACCCATCTGCCTGGCTCGGCGCTGATTAAATTTAAGGTAAATGAAACCACTGGTGCCTGCCAGTAACATGAGCCCACCGAGGGTCCCGATTAAAACGGGGATGCTCAGGTATGGGTAGGGTGCGGTGATGCCCAGCAGGTAGTGGTAAGCAGTTGCTGTGCAGGTCGAGACAAAACAGAGTAGGAATCCCCACAGGGTCAGCTGGTGTGAAAATCGCTTCCATGGTGATGGTTCCTCGCTGTCACCGGGGCATCCAACGTTGTTATGTTTGGACAGATGAGTCAGATTCAGACCGGCTCTAACGGCTTTGTTCAGTGCCGCCAGGCTAAAGGACAGGTTTGCCTTATCGGTGATGGTTCGCCAATAACGACGCGTACTCAGAACGATGGCTATGCTAGCGCAAGCAAATGTCAGGCCAGCAAAGGCGACCATGACGGAATGACTGATGATGCTGTAGAAATTCCCAGAATCCGTGGTTTCATCGATGCTGACAGATGAGTTGCTCAGGTACATGAGTAGGGCTAGGCAGAGCCCGGTAAATAGACTTAGCCAGGTTGGATTGTGCTGGAAGAGTTTGCCTGCCTGCTGTGGCCAGGCGTAACGAGCATAATTTTCTGCCCGCAGCAGGCTCAGTGCTTTGGGCACATCGATGCCAAATTCGTGGGGCGGTGCATACTGACATGCCCGATAGCAGGCGCCACACTGGTGACAGAGATTCGCCAGATAATCCAGATCCGGGTTATCGAAAACCCTGCGGTAAGTGATCGCCTTAAAGACGGGACAGTAGCCTTCACAGTATCTGCAGGCATTGCAGACGGTTAGCGTCCTGTCGGCTTCTGCTGAAGGATCGACGGCGGAAACGTCGATGTTAAGTAGGTTTTCAATCTCGTTCATAGGTTAGCTCTCAGTTCCTGAACAGGCATTTGCTACCGGCGAGGTTGTGTACTGATCTTAGACAGCCTTCTGGGTTCAACACATGATTGGCGCCGATTACAGGCATGATGCGGCCTCCCGGCCGGCAATTCGCCCGAATACGCCGCCGATAGTCATGCCGGTGCCGGCACAATAACCCTGGCCTAAAATATTACCGGCCATAATTTCACCGGCTGCAAATATGTTTTGAAATGGTTTGCCAGATTGGCCAATCGCATTGGCAGTCGAGTTAACCTCGAGCCCCAGGTAAGTAAAAGTAATGCCTGGTCTCATCGGGAAGGCAATGTACGGTGGTGTGTCCAGGGGTAGCGCCCAGTTACTCTTGCAGGGTTTAATGTTCTGGGTCGCGAGGCCGTCCAGCGTTTTTGCCTGAAATTCGCCGCTGCAGGTGCTTTGATTAAAATGATTGATGGTTGCTTGTAAAGCAAGCGGATCAATGTGCAGCAGGCCAGCCAGCGTTTTTATATCATTGGCAACAATCGGTGGGTACATGGAAGGCATGTAAAGGTCGACGGTCTTGCTGTCGAGAATGGCAAAGGCGATCTGTTCGGGTTGCTGGGCAACTAGTCTTCCCCAGATTGCATAGCGTTTCGGCCAGTAGTCTTCACCTTCGTCATAGAATCTCAGCGCTTTGTTATTGACGACAATGCCGTAACTGACACAATCCAGACGACTTACGATTCCGCCATCGTACTTAGGTGCTCTGGCGTCTATAGCAACCGCATGGCATTGCTGGGCATCGCCGGTTAATCTGGCTCTGTGACGTATCATGTCTTTTAATGGCAAGCCCTTATTGTAAGGGGTTCCCCTGATCAGAAAATTATCAGCTGCCTCGCCCCAGATTGATCGCATCCAATCCTCATTTGCCTGGAAACCGCCGCTGGTCAGAATAACAGCATCTGCTGGTATGTAGGTACGCTGACCTCGATGGTCGTAAGATAGTGCCTTGAAGCGTTCATCGTATAAGTCGAGTTGCAGGACTTGCGTCTCATAGCGAATGTCAACACCAAGTGCTTCAGCCCGATGATAAAGCGAGTTCAGCAGGGCCTTTCCTCCGCCCAGAAAAAAAGCATTGGTTTTTTCTAGATTCAGCGAACCGCTGATTGCCTTTTGAAATGTCACGCCGTGCGCGCCTAGCCAGGCCAGCAACGCTTCACTCTCGGTTATCATTATGCTGGCAAGAGCCTGGTTGGTGTTACCTGAGGTAACCTTCAACAGATCCTGCAGATACTCAGCTTCGGTATAAGCACCATTGAGGGTGGCGGTTGGAGCCTGATGAGCGACTCTTAAGTTGCGCGTATGGCGGGAATTACCGCCGCGCATAGCTTTAGGTGATACCTCTAAAAGTAATACCGCTGCACCGATTTCTGCGGCTGTAATTGCGGCACACAGCCCAGCATGGCCAGCGCCGACAACGATGATATCGGCCTTTTGTTGAACTGATTTGGGTAAGGTCATTTTTTTAGCTGGCATTCATTGAGGTTAAATTAGCACTGGCCGTTAATCAGTGTGCTCGTGTGGGTTGGAAGGTTCCCTGTTTGGGTTTTACCTTTTCTGTAAAGGGGGTTAAATTTAGGCAAAAGAGGACTACCCCATGCAAATACAACCCCTTGATGCCAGCTTCGGTGCAATTGTGACTGGTGTCAACCTGGACAGGATGGATGAGCCGCTATTGTCCGCAATCCATGAAAGCTGGCTCGAATATGGTTTGCTGATTTTCCCAGAACAGTTTCTGACTAATGAGGCGCAGATTACGTTTGCCCGCAACTTCGGTGAGCTTGAGATTGATCTGGCAGCGATCTCAAACCTGTTGCGAGATGGCACGGTTCGTGATGACCAGCCCGATGATGAGGTGCTGAAAGTACTAAAGGGGAACATGGGCTGGCATATGGACAGCACTTATATGCCGGTGCAGGCTACCGGTGCTG
>JAPKEK010000095.1 GCA_028822125.1 Pseudomonadales bacterium
CGAAGAGGTTGGGCTGAAAGTGAAAAACCTTCGCTATTTCGGAAGCCAATCCTGGCCCTTTCCAAATTCACTCATGCTAGGCTTTCATGCAGAATACGAAAGTGGGGAAATAGTCATTCAGGAAGAAGAACTCAGTGATGCACAATGGTTCCACTACAATGACCAACCGAACAAACCCGCGTCGATTTCAATTTCTGGGTGGCTGATAAACGATTTTATTCGCCGGGCCGAACTTGGGCAGATATAGTCTTTGCGGCGTTTAAGTCTACTCATACTAATGATACTAAGCAGCGACTTTGGCATCGCTCATGCAAGCACACGCATCGCCGTAGCGGCTAACTTTAAGTCCACCCTTGAAGCCCTGATCACCCGCATTTCAGTTGAAACGAACGCGCATTACCAAGTCAGTTCGGGTTCTTCTGGGCTTTTCTATGCCCAGATTATCAATGGTGCCCCCTTTGATCTGTTCTTTTCTGCAGACACGGAACGACCGCTTGCTTTACTCGACAAGAAGATAGGCCATCCTGATAGCCTATGGATCTACGCCAGCGGCCGGCTGGCGCTTTGGGTTCCCAAAAGAGCCATCTCCTGGAACAAGCTGTTTAGTCAGTTCAACGGTAAATTAGCCCTGGCTAACCCAAAATTCGCACCCTACGGTCGAGCAGCAGCAGAGGTAATCCAAACGGGCCTGTTCTCCCATCACCCCCAGCCTATACTGGGCAATAATGTCGCACAAACCTTCCAGTTCATCCTCACAGGAAATACGCCTGCCGGGTTTGTCTCAGTTACCCAGTTGCTCGATGCGGGTATCAGTAGCGAAAAGTACTGGCTTCCCGATGCAGGACTTTATACCGATATAAAACAGAGCCTTCTAGTCATTAACGACACGCCCGGAAGTCGCAGATTAATAGCCTTCATGAAATCCGAAGCTGGCAGAGAAATCATCCTCCAGCACGGTTACTTAACAGAGCAATTCAGTTCACCATGACCGAAATTGACACCAATGCAATATTAGTTACCCTGCAACTTGCAGGCGCAACTACGGCACTACTCATAATATTCGGCACGCCGATTGCCTGGTGGGTGGCAAGAAGTCATTCATGGCTTTCCACTTTGGTATCACCCCTGATCTCGCTGCCTCTGGTTCTACCACCCACTGTGATTGGTTTCTATCTGCTCATTTTATTTTCACCCGACCAGGCAGTTGGCTCATTCTGGCTTCAGATGACCGGCGATACACTGGCGTTCTCTTTTGCAGGCTTATTGATTGGTTCAGTCATCTATTCGATGCCTTTTTACATCCAACCCCTTCAGGTTGAGTTTACCAACATAGACCAGAATCTCATTGCAGCCGCCACCACCCTGGGTGCAGGATCGTTAGATCGTTTCTTTAACCTGGTTGTACCTTTGTCCACACGGGGTTTTCTGATCGCCACAACGCTGACCTTCACCCATACCGTAGGAGAGTTCGGTATTGTCCTTATGATAGGTGGCAACATTCCGGGTGAAACGAGGGTTCTATCCATCGCATTATATGATCATGTCGAAACGCTGCAGTATGCCCAAGCCCACATTCTGGCCGGCGGTTTGATGCTGTTTTCTTTCTGCACGCTTATTCTAATTCACATTATCAACAAGGGTTCGCTGACAGTGGTATCTGCTGGGTCCAGAGGCAGATGAATATCCAGGCGTGCGTTCAATTTACCCGTCCCAGCGGATTCTGCCTGAATACGCAATTGCAGATTAACCATCCTGGTGTAACTGCAATATACGGGCAATCCGGTGCCGGCAAATCAACCCTGCTGAGAATCCTGGCAGGTCTGGAGCGAGGCCATACCACCGACAAAATCCGAATCACTGTAGATGGACAGATATGGCAGGATCACGAACGCTTCCTGCTCCCCGAAAAAAGAGCGATAGGCTTTGTGTTTCAGGGTCAACATCTATTTCCTCATTTGAGCGTTCGCGATAACCTCCTATTTGCACTTCAAAGGCAACATCGCCGCAGCGCAATCTCCCTTGAAAATATCATAGAATGGTTCGAGCTTGGCCCGCTCCTTAACCAGAAAGGTGCACTGCTGTCAGGGGGCGAGTCTCAGCGGGCCGCCATCGCCAGAGTCATCATCAATGGCCCGGAGATCATCCTTATGGACGAACCCCTTGCATCCCTGGATTATCCTGCTAAACAAAGAATCCTCAATTGCCTGAATATCTTGAAAAAAGAATTTCAGATACCGATTCTCTATGTAAGCCATCAATGGGATGAAATAACCCAGATTGCAGATGAGGTTCAATACATCGATGCTGGAGCTATTACGCATAAGGGTGACATAGCACGCATGAGCACTTCGTTCGAATTTGGCCTCTATAATGGTGATTCTGCTGCTGCTGTAATCTATTGCAGTGTGGTCAGTCACGACAGCAAATACGGGCTAACCAGGTTGGAATTTGAGGGTAATGACCTGTTCGTTAGCCGACTCAACCAGTCCCCTGGACAGACAGTGCGTCTCAGGGTTTTGGCTCGCGATACTAGTATTGTGTCTGAGCGACCCAAGGCTTCAAGTATACTCAATATACTGGAAACTACCGTAGATGATATTTTCACAGAAGACATGACTACACTGGTTCGCCTGCAGTGTGGAAGCCAGAACCTACTGGCAAGGATTACCAGAAAGTCTTCAGATTCAATGGCGATAGCAAAAGGTCAAAAAATGTTTGCGCAAATCAAAACAACTTCCCTGATGAGACAGTCCCATGAGCCGTGAACTCTTCGCTCGGCTGTCTCCAGACCTCATTATGGATGCCATCGAAAGCCTAGGCTATCAATGTGATGCCCGAATTCTGGAATTGAACAGTTACGAAAACAGAGTGTTCCAGATCGGCTTGGAACAGGCTGAACCCATTATCGCCAAATTCTATCGGGCAAATCGCTGGACAGACGACATGATCAGAGAAGAACATGATTTTACCCTGCAACTGGTGGAAAGTGATGTTTCGGTCGTACCACCACTGCAGATCGCTGGCCAGACCCTGTTTGTATTTGATGAATTCAGGTTTTCGTTATATCAGCGTCGCGGTGGTCGCGCACCTGCAATAGACGACCTGGATTGCCTGACCATACTAGGCAGACACATTGCACTTATCCATAATGTTGGTGCCAGCGCTGATTTTAATCATCGACCAGCGCTGTCAATTGAGGAATTCGGACTATCAGCAAGAGAATTCCTTCTCAGCAACAACTTTATTCCGATGGGCTTAATCCCAGCATACTCAACTGTCTCCGAGCAACTGTTGGCTGATATTGAAAAGGTTTATGCAGCAGCAACCTTCGATACCCTGCGCCTGCATGGTGACTGTCATATGGGCAATGTTCTGTGGAGAGAAGAATTGCCCCATTTCGTTGATTTTGACGACGCCCGAACGGGCCCAGCCATTCAGGACCTGTGGATGATGCTATCCGGTAGCCAATCTGCCCAAGAGCAGCAACTCGACCACATTTTAAAGGGCTACAGAGAATTTAGAGACTTCAATCCTGTTGAACTGCGCTTGATCGAAGGATTACGCGCCCTGCGGCTTATGCACCATGCAGCGTGGATTGCTCGACGATGGAAGGAACCTGCATTCAAGAGAGCCTTTCCATTTTTTGACAACGAAAAATTCTGGGCCACCCACATCCTTGAATTAAGAGAACAGTGTGCGGCGCTGTTCGAACAACCGCTTCGATTGATTTACTGATACTTTTGACTCGAAAGCACCGGGTTTGCATAAATTTTCAACCACGCTTCCCGCCAGGGTTCAGGACAATCTGCCTGTTTTACCTCTAATGCTGAACGATGATCCTCATCCATCAGTTCTGCTTCAACAGCACCGGCGACCGGCTCTTGGCCGTATAACTGCTGATGAGCGAAGAAATTAATGGGCCTTAAGGTCGCATTGCAAAGCACTTGTCGGTCAACCTCCTTAACAATCTGCTCGAGCGTAGCACAATCATTTCCTAACAATTGCCCCAGGCGCAGCACGACACGACCCTTAGCCCCACTCAGTCCCCGCACCAGGCTCATCAGATCCTCTCCGGGTTTTTTATTATAGATCCCCGATTCATCGGTTTCGGTTAGCTCCCTGGCTTTAAGTTCATCACAGGGATCAAATTCATAAGAAAGGCTCATGGGCACAATATTCAAGGCGATCAGCGAGTCATCCACGGAACCCTTGCGAAGACTCAACTGCAGCATTTTCAATACGGAAATGTCCGTACGATCAATACCATCCTTCGCCCGGCCTTCTCTCTGAGCCAGCCAGACTGACTGACCTGCCTGAATAGATTCTCTTATATAAACCGAAGCAGCCACCAGGCCTGCATATTGCTGGCGTGAACTGGAATTGCTTCTACTGATAAAAAAGCTCTTATTCAATCGCATGATATCGGTAACAAAGGGTATCTGGTTCAGATTATCACCCACTGCGATACGAACAGTGGGTAAACCATTGAGGTGAAGCGCATAGTTAAGCAACATGGAGTCGCAGGCAATATCTCTATGATTACTGAGGAAAAGATAACCTTTACCCAGTTCAAGCTGATCTAATCCCTCAACCTTAAATTCCTGAGTACTATAGCCAACCAGTTCAGCGGCAAAAACAGCCATTAAATCCTGGAACCCTGATATCGATCGGATTTTTCGAAACCGGTACTTCAAATATAAACTGGCAAAGCACCGGCAACCGGCTGCTGAAATTCGATATAGCCACCCGAATCGCCATTTTGACAACATGGTCAAAAATTCTGGATCTTCGGACAATCTCTTGAGGACTTCCGGAACTTGGTCATCTTCAAACGGTTTCAGAAAATCTACTGCCTGGTTCATAGCATCGTGCTCAAATTCTATACTGATAGGCCATTATAGGTCTTATGAGGTAAAAATCCTGATACTTTTGTGCTCACAACAGCTTGTTTTCAAGCATAGCCTTGTGCACCATCTCATTGGAATCAGCGCTCTATCATAGGACCCGCCACGACCAACAAACCCTATACGGCAGGTCACGCCTTGATCGGAAACCACCTCAGAGTATTTAAAGCTGCAATCTCCGGAGGCCTGTCTTGTGAGCATTGGTTGAAACTCAACTAGCGGTCTTAACCTAAAGAACCTGGCTGAATCAGTAATGAAAAGCCCAGAGAGATCAGTACTAGAAAAACCAGCGTACGGATTGATCGATCAGGGATAACTGGCAGGAATTTCTCAACCACAAGGGTCGTGATAATGACGACCGGTAGAGAAAACAGCGCCGTTGCCAGCACCTCAATGGTTAGATGGCCTGAAAAACCAGCAATCACTGTTCTCAAACCGGTGGAAACCAGGAAAATTGCCAGTAAAGTCGAACGAATGGATATTATTGTCATGGGTTGCCGATACAGGTAGTAAGCAATGGGCGCACCGGCAGCACTATACAATCCACCAAACACACCCCCTAGTAATCCCACCCATACCGAGCTATGGCTGTTTGACTGAACGGCCAAAACCATCGGTTTTACCATCATCAATGATCCCGCCACGATTACCATCAAACCGAGTATGTAGCGCAGAATGCTATCGTCTTCACCACTGAGATAGCCCAGCAACTGGTATCCCACAAGTAGACTGGGAATCAACCCGTACAACAATGGCCGGAATATCTGGGTTTGTACCTGGCGATAGCTTCGCCGTAACGCTATCGCTGCATGACTCATCGATATAATCGCTATGACAGCGGCAGAGTAACTGATCTCAACAAGGTTCACGGCGGTGGTCATGGCAACAAGTACCAGGCCGAGAGCAAAGCCGGTAATAGTCTGAACCGCGGCCGCTACTGCTACAATCAGGAGAAAAATAATTAAGGTTTCCAATTCCACTTTAATTTTCCGTTAAACTATATTGTTCTCTTTAATTAAAATCAGGTAAGAATGGATCTAGGATTAGTGGGGAAACGCGTGCTGGTCACGGGAAGCCACCGCGGCACCGGCCAGATAATTGCAAAACAATTTGCTGCGGAAGGGGCCCAGGTTATTCTACACGGAATGACCCAGGATCAAATAGCCCAGGCACGCGGTGAAGTCAGTGCTGCCGACGCAGTGTGGGGCGATATCAGCACGTCGCAGGGAACCCAGGAGGTGCTGGGCCAGCTACAGGCCCTGGGCCATGACCTCGATATCCTAATCAATAATTATGGGACAGCAGCGCCGGGAGAATGGGGTCAGCTCAGTACTGAAAAATGGATTACTATTTATCAGCATAATGTTTTATCTGCCAGTCGGCTGATCGATGCCCTGCTGCCACAAATTAAAGCTTCCAAACAGGGTCGCATTATTAACCTGGGAACCATCGGGTCAACCAGGCCCAATGCCAGAATGCCTCACTACTACGCCGCCAAAGGCGCTCTGGCTAATCTAACTGTTAGCCTGGCGAAAGCGCTTGCCGGCTATAATACCACCGTCAATCTGGTCTCTCCCGGGCTCATCCGAACGCCGGAAGTTGAATCTAAATACGCGCGGATAGCGCAGAAAAAAGGCTGGGGCAAGACCTTCCAGGAAGCCGAACAGCAAATCACGGCAAACTATTTCGCCAATCCCCTGGAGCGCATTGCAACTCGCGAAGAAGTCGCCGATGTCGTACTGTTCCTGGCCTCAGCACGAGCCAGTTTTGTCAATGGTCAAAACATTCGCGTCGATGGCGGCGCAGTGGATATTGTCTAATGTTATGGATAAAAGTATTGCATGTACTCTTTGTCATCGCCTGGCTTGCAGGGGTGTTCTACCTGCCAAGAATCTGTGTGCATTATGTAGAAGGCCTTGATAATGGGGAAGATGTAAAGCGATTAATCATCATGGCGGATAAATTACTCCGTTTCTCAACTGTAATGGCATCTGCAGCCATCGTTGCTGGCATGATACTTTGGCTGTATTACGACATAAGTGGCCTGTGGCTGCATGTCAAACTCCTATTTGTCGCTCTGCTGATATGCTTTCACTACCAGTCCTTTCGCTATATGCAGCAAATGCGCAACCATCAAATAATCCGAACCTCCCTATTCTTCCGGATTTATAACGAAACCGCCCTGCTACTGGTCATACCCATTCTGATTCTAGTGATTGTCAAACCATTTTATTAACCCTTGGCCGACAGATTTAGGCCCAAACCACGTAAAAGCTGTAATTCTCAGATCTGGCAGGAGCTTTATATGAAAACGACAAGATTACTGACCTCAGCCACAATACTGATAGTGATCACCTGGTGCTCATTTCTATCAGCAGACCCAAGGACCAG
>JAPKEK010000096.1 GCA_028822125.1 Pseudomonadales bacterium
GCACTGGTGGATGATATTCACAGTGTTAACAACTGGTTTGGTGACCAGACCAACTTTAATCGGTATTTCGCAGCGATACAGCACGACAGAATCTTCCAGCAGGCAGAACTTGCTGATACCCTGAAGCGGATAGCGGTATTGGGTGCTGATGATTTTTATCGTGGTGAAACAGCCAACCTCATCGTTACGCAGATGAACAAAGCCAATGGTCTTATCTCGATAGATGACCTGAATAATTACCAGGCGGTATGGCGCCAGCCGTTGCGGGTAAAGTGGCGGGAATACGAAGTGATATCGGCGCCCCCACCGAGCTCAGGGGGCTTTGCTGTTATTCAATTGCTCAAAATGAAAGATCATCTTGTCCACCTGTTTAAAGATATTGAACATAACTCAGCGCAATATATACATCTGGGTGCAGAGATGGAGAAAAGGGTTTTTGCTGATCGAGCTGAGTATCTGGGGGATCCGGATTTTGTCGATATTGATGTCAGTGCATTGATTGCTGAGGACTATATCAACAGTCGCGCCGAGCAGGTCAGCGCCACAACCATATCCGAGCTTAAGGGCGTCAACCCAGGGCTGGAATCACCTAATACCACCCATTATTCAATCGTCGATGCGCAGGGTAATGCAGTATCTAATACCTATACTATTAACTGGAGTTATGGCAGTGGTGTTGTTGTCGAAGGCGCTGGATTTCTGCTTAACAATGAAATGGATGACTTCAGCGCCAAACCGGGTGTGCCTAATATATTTGGCGTAGTGGGTGATCAGGCTAACGAAATTCAGCCGGGTAAACGTATGCTTTCCTCAATGTCACCTACTATTTTGCTAAAAGACGGTGGCGTTGAAATGGTTTTGGGCACCCCTGGTGGTTCAACCATTTTCACCAGTGTGTTTCAGGTCATCGTTAATATTCTTGACTTCAATATGAGCCCCTATGAGGCGGTAGCGGCGACACGGTTTCATCATCAATTACTGCCAGCAGATCTGATTACCTACAATGGCTTTAAGATCGGCAGCCCCCTGCCCGACGAAACTATTGCAGCGCTTGCTGATAAGGGATATCGAGCCATGCCCCATGGGTATGAATACGGTGACGTTCAGATTGTCATGAAGCAAGGTGATTCCTGGATAGCAGCATCAGACCCTCGAGACAGGGGAGATTCGCGGGTGTTTGAAATCGCCGCTTCCAGCCCTTGATTTAACTTATCAGTATCAGGGCGGGCGAGTGCCGTAACGGCACCAACTGTGGGAACCATTGCATCTGGTAACGCATTCA
The DNA here is from genome assembly GCA_028822125.1 of Pseudomonadales bacterium. GTDB lineage: Bacteria > Pseudomonadota > Gammaproteobacteria > Pseudomonadales > Azotimanducaceae > UBA9926. The sequence continues at coordinate 1,283 of JAPKEK010000096.1, forward strand.
TCTTATGCTTTGAAAATTGGCTGTCTGGCTGAGTCTGGTGACTTTGTGTTGACAGCACCCGGACTGGCATTGTTTAGAATCTATAAAGAGGATCGCAAATGGATTTAGGAGTTAAAGGAAAAGTCGCAATCATCACCGGTGGCAGTGATGGTATTGGAAGAGCTGCTGCAGAAAGGTTATCTGCAGAAGGCGCATTGGTTGCACTGGTGTCCAGGACGCAGGCTAATCTGGATACGACTGCAAAAGAAATTAGCGATATTACGGGTAACGAAGTGATCGGAATTGCCACCGATGTGCGTAGCGAAGCTGCAGTTGAGTCGATGGTTGAGGCGGTTGTTTCACGCTGGGGTCGAGTCGATATTCTCGTTAATAATGCAGGGACATCTTCTTTTGCCCGGTTTGAAAAGATGACCAACGAACAGGTTGAAGAAGATTTTAGCTTGAAGGTCATGGGAGCAATTTACTGCACTCGGCATGCTTTGCCCCAGCTTAAGAAAAATCACGGGGTGATTTGTAATACAACAACGCCTGGCGGTAAAGCGGCTGGGTTTGGCAGTCAGCCGACAGATTTATCAAGAGCGTCGGGTATCTCGCTCACCAAGACCTGGTCCAAGGAGTTTGCCGCAGCGGGTGTTCGAGTCAATACGGTTTGTGTCGGGCTACTGAAAAGTCGCCAACATGTCCTACGTTGGGAAACAGCCAATCAGAAGGATGCGGCCTACAGCTTAGACGATCATTACCAGAAGATGGGTCAGGCGATACCCATGGGCCGGGTCGGTGAAGCGTCTGAAGCTGGAGATGTTATCGCATTCCTGTGTTCAGCTCTGGCAAGTTACATTACCGGTGCAGCGGTTAATGTTGACGGCGGTTCATCTCCGGTTGTCTAGGCATATTGAGGGGGCTGACCGGTAAGGTTGATTCAACGAATGCCGAAGCGGTCGTGCGAGGATGCCCCAGGTTTAACCGAGCCGCTAGGATGATGCGTCGGAATCAGCCCTAGATAAAGGCCGGTTTGCCTAAAAACCGACTAATCGGGTAAACCCAGCACACGTTTGGCAATAATATTTCGTTGAATCTCGTTACTGCCACTGTAGATAGACGCAGCTCTTGAGAAGAAAAATCGATTGTTCATCTCTCTTTCCGGGTGAGTGAAATTCTCGTCAATACCAAATGCCCGTGAGCCGTGCAGACGGGTTAACAGATCGTTATAGTCCTGTTCCAGTTCTGTACTCACAACTTTGAATATGGATGTGGCCGGGCCCGGTGTGGCTCCATCCATGGATTCTGAAACTACACGCCGCTGGGTTAGATGCAACGCCAGTGAGTCCATTTCATATCTGAGAATCTCGTCTCGGGTGGAAGCGTTGGCGAGTCTGCCTTTTATTTCACCCAGAAATGACTTTGCTACCTCAGGTAAGCTTGATGTCTTTTCTTTTGCGCCACCGGATATCAGTGATTCCATGCCCGATCGTTCGTGCTGTAATAGCCGTTTGCCCACCGTCCAGCCTCGGTTGGCCTCTCCAACGAGGTCCTCCCGCGAGGCCAGGGCATTGTCGAAAAAGGTTTCGTTAAAAGGCGATTCACCACTGAGCAATTTAATGGGTTTGACGGTCACGCCGGGTTGATCCATGGGCAGTAACATGAAGCTGATTCCTTCATGTTTTGGCGCCTGTTTATCCGTGCGGACCAGAATGAACATCCAGTCAGCATTGTGCGCACCGGAGGTCCAGATTTTCTGTCCGTTAATGACATAGTGATCACCTTTTAATTCGGCTTGGGTCTGCAGGCTTGCCAGGTCCGAGCCAGAGCCAGGCTCGCTGTATCCCTGGCACCATTCAACTTCAGCCTGGGCAATGCGAGGCAGGTGTCTTTTTTTCTGTTCCTCCGTACCAAATTCCAGCAGCGTGGGGCCTATCATGGAAGTGCCAAAACTGGACAGAGCAGGGCGTGCTTGAATGCGTTGCATTTCTTCGATCAGGACAATATATTCAGGTGTTGATAGGCCGCCACCACCGTAAGCTTCAGGCCAGTTGGGGACGGTCCAGCCTTTCTCTTTCATTCGCTCTAACCATAATAAGGTATCAGAATCTCTGATTGTGATCTTGGTGCTGCCATTTGATACTTCACCCGGACCTCTAGCCCCTGGTGGGCAATTCTGTTCCAGCCATGCTCTGGTGTCTTTCCTAAAGGTGTCTAGGGACATGTCTACTATTCCAGTTTGCTAAAGAACTAACGCTATCAAAAGAATATTTACACGGCAATCCCTATCACTGTCAATGGTTGAGGTGCAGACCCAGCAAGCATCAATAAGTTAACGGTCTCGGCGTGAGCAGGGACCCGACGCTGCTGGCAGGGTGTAGGCTCGATCAGTCTGGGCAGAGCATGAAATTCAGAAGTTGAGTGCTGTCCTGATCTGACATACTTTGACCGACCGTACCAGGGTTTCTAGTAGAGAAAGCTCGATCGGTATAGTTGCACCCGCAGTTATACTGCCGCAGACTGATAGAAACAGAGTTGAGCGCCAGCTAATGTTGACATCCGAAGAAAATAAAAGGTTGACCGAAACGGGCCCTGGCACTGCGATGGGTAAAGTTTTCCGCGCCTATTGGCAGCCTGCACTGCTGGCGCGGGAACTTAAGGCTGACGGGCCGCCTCTGCGAATAAAAATGCTGGGAGAGGATTTTGTCGCTTTTCGGGATACTTCAGGACGTGTTGGCATTGTTGAGCCAAGATGCGCGCATCGTGGCGCGAGTCTATTTTTTGGCCGGAACGAGGCATGCGGATTGCGATGCGCATACCATGGCTGGAAATTTAATACCGATGGCCAGTGCGTGGATCTGCCCACATCAGAGGCCGAGCTGGCTGAGCGGCAAAAACCGGAGGCTGGCATCCGGGCACTGAAGGTCGCTGAGTATGGTGATATTATCTGGGCCTTTCTGGGAGACGGTGAAGCACCGCCAGTACCGAAACTCGAGTTTGCGGAAGTACCGGCTAGTCAGCGTTTTGTTTCTAAGAAATTCCAGCAGTGCAATTGGGCACAAGCTGTAGAAGGCGGACTGGATACCGCCCACTTCTCGTATTTACATGCTGGTATGAGCGAGGGCCAGAAAACCTCTCTGCTGGGCAGGATGGGTCGTCAGGAACCACCAGCAATCGCTAGATTTCGCTGGCTGGTTGAAGATGGTATACCCAAATTCACAGTGGCCCAGCATGACTCAGGTTTGGTTCTAGGCGCAGCTCGACAAGCCGATAATGATCAGATTTACTGGCGAATCACGCAGTTTATGATGCCAAATCATTCTCTTGCCCCGAATACCTTTCCTGGAGAGACCTGTCAGGGCAACAGCTGGGTACCCGTTGATGACCGGTCCTGCTGGATTTTCTGTTTTGCCTACCAATTGGAGCGGGACCTGTCTCTATCAGAGCGCGACTACCTGGCCGCAGGACAGGGAATTTTCGCGGAAGTGGACGAGGATTTTGTACCGTTGCGGAGGCGAGAAAATGACTATCTGCTCGACAGGGATATGCAGCGCGGGTCTAATTTTACAGGCATTCACGGTATTTCTGAACAGGATGCAGCCATTGCTGATAGTCAGGGTTTTATCGCTGATCGTAGCCGGGAACTGTTAGGACAGACGGATCTGGGGATCGTGCGTTTTCGACGCATCATGTTGCAGGCGGCCGCTGATGTGTTAGCTGGAAAGGCGCCCCATGGTTCAAACAATGCGGAAGCCTACCGGGTACGTTCGGGAGATGCCATGTCCGGCTGTAATGCAAAATTAGCTGACGTGCTTGAGCAGCGGTTTGGTCAGTATGCAGGCGTTTCATTGGATGTTGAAGACTGACCCCCGGTCCTTGCGGTTTTGCCTCTAACTGGGCTACATCCCCTCGGATTCTTTCCGGTTGTAGCTTGACCCGCTGATTTTCTCAGATGCCGGCGAGAACATGCGCTTGTGGCTCCTGGTAATAAAGAATAGGGTTAATTTATCCATTAGAGGACTCGCTATGATGACCCGGATTAAGGACGCGCAAGTTGCGACAGGTAAAACCATACGCGTGGCCGGCCATGATGAGTTGAAACAGCATGGGGTGATTGTTGTTGCAGGCGACCATCGGCGAATTGCTGTCTTTGCAGACGGTGACAGTGTTTATGCTGTTGAGAACAATTGTCCACATATGGGTTTCCCCCTTGATAGAGGCACGGTCCGCGATGGCATGCTGACCTGCCATTGGCATCAGGCTCGGTTCGATCTTCGCTCGGGCTGTACCTTTGATCTGTGGGCGGACGACGTGCCTAGATACGCCTGCTGGATTGAAAATGGGGTGGTGCTGGTTGCGGCTGAGTCTCTAGTGCCTGCCGATGAGGCGTATCATCGAAAAAGATTGCGACGCGGTATAGAACAGAATGTGGGACTGGTTCAGGCAAAGAGTTTACTTGCTCTGTTAGAAGGCGGTGCTTCCCTTGACCGCATTACCAGTGAGGTCGTGGATTATGCACAGCGCAATCTGAATAATTATAGCGAAGGTATGATTCGCTTGGGGTGCATGATTAACCTGTTTCCGTTAGTCAGCAGCGATACCGCTTACCTGGGTTTGTACTATAGTGTGCGTCAGATAGCGCAGGAAGCGAGTAATTCAGTGCCGCGACGTGATCGACAAGCACTCCATGGAAAGACTCATGATCACACTACACTTAAACGATGGCTGGTACAGTGGGTACAGACTCGCCATCGGGATGGGGCCGAGCGAACCCTGCTGACCGGTATTGAACAGCTTGATAATGATCAGATTGCTGATCTTGTATTTTGTGGCGCATCCGAGAGATTATATGCTGATGGTGGCCATTTACTGGAAAGTTGCAATAAGGCGTTCGAATTACTGGAACTGTTGGGTAAGGATTGTGCCAGGTCGGTGTTTCCTTTGCTGGTTCCCAGCATGGTCGAGGCTCGAGGCCGAGAAGAGAGTACCGACTGGCATCATCCCATCGAGATTGTTGAGCCCCTGCGAAGCTTGGAACAAGACCTCAACGAGACCATAGAACAAGGCAAGACAAAGCAGTGGGCTGGTGACCCGGATCTCTTAGGGGTAATTTTGGGGGATGATCCCCTGGCAATTATCCGCCAGCTGAAAGAAAGTCTTGGCTCGGGTGCAACGCCTGAAACACTGGCGCAGACTGTAGCCTATGCTGCAGCAATGCGGCTAGCACGTTTTGCGACTTCAAATGAAGTGACAGACTGGTTCAACCCTCAGCATACCTTCATCTTCACTAACGGTACTTATCAGGCGGTGCGCAGAAGTGCAACTGCCGACGTGGTGCGAGCTATTTTCCAGGGTGCTATCGCTATTTACAATGATCGCTACCTGAATGTTCCCGCCGCTCGCTTGCCTAGTGAACGACAACCCCCAGCAAACTTGCCCGAGGACGGAGGTGAGTTACAAAAGTTGTTACTTGATACCCTTGATCAGCGAGGCACCATTGAGCTATCCGCTGATATTGTGTCGCGCTATCTGCAACTGGAGCTGCCCTTTCAAAACCTGGTGGATACGCTGGTTTTTGCAACGGTTAGAGAAGATCTTGATTTTCATTCACTGCAGGTGCTCGATGCTGGGGTTCGCCAGTGTGTCGCCTGGGGCCCAGGTGAACAGCGTCAAAATATCATGGTTGGTGTAATTCGAAATCTGGCAGCGCATTGCCCAACGCGTCGGGCAGGCCAGCAAACCTCGCAGATTGCACAACGACTGCATCGAGGAGACAAAGTATTTGAGGAGGATTAGGTAAAGTGGTGTTACATCCTGTTCATACCCTGGGACATCATTACACTACGTGATTCTGGGTGATCATGAAATGCTGACGGCACCTTAAAGAAACTTTTGCTTATCGATGATGTACGATGGCTGCGCGGGTTTAATTTATTGGTGACTCGGGTGGCTTCTGCCTGCTTCACCTGTTGGCCACTAAGCCGGGCGTTTTCTGCGACCGTGTCTTGGGTCGAAT
>JAPKEK010000097.1 GCA_028822125.1 Pseudomonadales bacterium
GTCTCTGTCCAGCTTAAGGGGATATCCAGGGTTATGTCCTGACAAATTTTCTCAATAACATCCTTCTGCATCACATCCAGTCTTCCTCTGCCATCAAAATCAAAACGGCGGGCGAAAACCGCATTGCCGAACTGCCAGCCAAAACCCGCGTCTACAGCACTGAGATAAGCTAGATGGACTGGCTGCCATTGCTCTATACTTTTCATCGTACCCACTTTCCGAACTCGGTAATCAGTGGCTTCATCCAGCTGAAATTACCCATCAAGTCGATCCAGAAAAGATCTGTTCAACCCTGCTTTTTCCGCTTGCCGAGCGGCATCCTTAAAGACATACCTCAGTTTAAATAGATTATCGGACGGATTATCCATGTGACCGCCAAATATCACGTCTGGCCACAGCGGCATGGTCCGATCAATTGACCTGATCGCTTCGGTTAACAGACTCATTCTGTGAAAGGCGACCCCGGCAAATGGGGATCTAAAGCTAAAATAGAATCGAATGATCATGACTTTTCTCCCCCCCACAGTAACAAATAGTTTATGCTTATGCAGCCAGTTAACTCGATATTAAATCCACAGACAATCCTACTAAACTCAATTTAAGCCAGCATGAAATCAGCAGCAGAAGAACTCGATCACATCCTTATCCGAGGCGCTCGAGAGCACAACCTAAAAAATATAGAAATTAAAATTCCCAAGCGCAAACTGGTGGTTTTAACCGGCGTATCAGGCTCTGGAAAATCATCGCTAGCCTTCGATACCCTCTACGCTGAAGGCCAACGAAGATACGTGGAATCCCTGTCTGCCTATGCACGACAGTTTCTCGGCCAGATGGAAAAACCAAAATACGATACTATCAGAGGCCTTTCGCCAACCATTTCAATTGAACAAAAAACCACCAGCCGAAATCCTCGATCAACTGTGGGCACCATTACCGAAATATCTGACTACCTGCGTGTTTTCTATGCTCGACTGGGCAAGCAGTTCTGTCACCAGTGCGACCAAGCCGTCAACGGACAAACCGCCGAAAAGATAGTCCATACGCTGATGTCTGAGGCAGCTAATAGCCGACTGTTCTTATTACACCCGCTACTGGTCAACCGGAAAGGGGAACACCGGGATATTATAGAAGAAGCTAAAGCACAGGGCTTTGTGAGACTCCGGATCAACGGTGAGATGGTGCGAAGCGAAGAGATAACCGTCCTCGACAAAAGAAAAAAGCACACTGTTGAAGCTGTGGTCGATCGAATTATTATCAAGCCGGGTATAGAAGAAAGACTTACCGAATCGGTCGAGCAGGCCCTGCAACTAGGTAAAGGCGTTCTAATTGCCAATGTAAATCAGCAGGATCGTGTCTATTCAGAGCACCTGGCGTGCGAAAAATGCCGCATTTCCTTCCCCAGCATGTCTCCGCAGTCATTTTCCTTCAACAGTCCACAGGGAATGTGTCTAAAGTGTAATGGCCTGGGTACCCAGGTTGCCTTTGATGAGAGACTGGTTATCCCGGATAACAAGCTGGCCATTAAGGATGGGGCTTTAAAACCAGTCGGTAGAATCGATGAGGGTAGCCGATCGATGACGGCAACCTTTCATCGCCAGATGTTTACCCATCTGCGGATCCCCCTGGATAAGCCCTGGAACAAACTTACAAAAAACCAGCAAAAAACCATCCTCCACGGTACTGGAGAGGCCCGCTATAAAATTAACTGGGGCTCTCATGGCACCTCACAATCCAGATACGAAGGACTGCTGAATCGGCTGATGAGACGATTCAGAAATACAAAATCAGAAGGCATGAAAAGATGGTATTCCCAGTTTCTAGCGAATACACCCTGCAATGCCTGCCTTGGCGAGCGGCTGCGTCCGGAAAGCGCAGCCGTCAGGATAGCCGACAAGACCATCGTTGAGGTCTCTGCCATGACCATAGACAGCGCTTTTGATTTCTTCAGCACGTTAAAACTGGCAGGCTCCGATGCTGAGATTGCCCGCGAATTGGTAAAGGAAATTAACAGTCGCCTCGGTTTTCTAAATTCGGTCGGCTTATCTTACCTTTCACTGAACCGCCTGGGCCCGTCGCTGTCTGGCGGAGAATCACAAAGAATCAGACTTGCCAGCCAGGTTGGTTCAGAACTTTCAGGCGTTATTTATATTCTGGATGAACCCAGTATTGGGCTACACCAGCGAGATAATCAGCGCCTATTGAAAACCCTGATGAAAATGCGGGACATCGGCAACACTGTCATCGTTGTCGAGCATGATGAAGAAACAATCAGATCGGCAGATTACGTGGTTGATTTTGGCCCCGGTGCAGGCATAAATGGTGGATCCGTAGTCCATGCAGGAAGCCCTGCCAGTCTGCTCAAAAACAAGAAATCACTGACCGGCAGTTATCTCTCAGGCAGGAGCCAGATTATGCGGAGAGAAAAATGCCGGCAGAAAAGCGGCACGCTTGCCATCATCGGCGCATCTGAAAACAACCTTAAAAACATCGATGTTAATTTCCCGCTAGGCGTGTTGACAGCTGTCACTGGTGTAAGTGGCGCTGGCAAATCGACGCTGGTGAACGACATCTTGTTTCCTGCATTAGCGCGTCATTTTCACCCCCATAGCCAGAAGGTCGGTAAACACCACCGAATTGAAGGGCTTGATCAACTGGATAAAGTCGTCGCGATTGACCAGAAACCCATTGGCCGGACACCTCGCAGCAATCCGGTAACTTACATCAAAGTTTTTGATGAGATAAGAAAATTCTTCTCGCTACTGCCCGGATCAAGAATGCGAGGTTATAAACCGGGCCGATTCTCTTTTAATGTTAAAGGGGGTAGATGCGAGACCTGCCAGGGGGATGGTGTAAGAAAAATTGAAATGCATTTTCTCTCTGACGTTTATGTTAAGTGCGAATCCTGTCTGGGCAGCCGATTTAATGAAGCAACACTGGAAGTAAAGTACCAGGGTAAGTCCATTGCCAATGTCCTGCAAATGACTGTCCTGGAGGCGGTACAGCACTTCTCAGAACACACCAAAATTGTGGCGTCTTTACAATTACTGGTTGATGTCGGCCTTGACTACCTGCATTTGGGTCAGCCTTCTTCAACTTTATCAGGCGGGGAAGCGCAAAGGATCAAACTGGCAAGGGAGCTTTCTAAAGTAGCAACAGGAAAAACCTTTTATATTCTTGATGAACCAACCACAGGATTACACTTTGATGATGTGAGGAAACTATTAATCGTTCTGAATCGACTCGTTGATGCCGGCAATTCTGTCACGGTCATTGAGCACAACCTGGATGTCATAAAAACGGCCGACTGGATTATTGACCTTGGCCCTGACGGCGGGCCTAAAGGTGGTAAAATGATAGCCCAGGGAACACCCGCTCATTTAGCCAGCAAAGGCAAAGGAGACACCGCCGCGTTCCTTAATCAAGCGCTCAGCAACGAGCATCAATTAATTTCAAATTGATCCTTGTATGGCTAAAAAGCATGTACCAGCAGCAAATTGTACAACCTTGTATTTCACCTACCTAACCGGCTTTCGCCTGATAAACCCGTCTGCCATGGGTCTGCAATAGATCAGCCCTCGCCAGTTTGGCTGGTGTTTCCCGTACCGGCCAGGAAACGAGCCCAAGCAGGTTACAAACCATTTTTAGGTGGAGATGCTTTGGAAATTCGTGTTACTTTAAAGCCGTGACTGAATTCGACCCCAAACTTGTCCCCATAAGACCCGCAGCAACCGTTATGCTGATAGCAGACCGCCCCGATCTGCAGATATTCATGCTAAAACGTCACGCGAATACCGTTTTTGCCGGGGGAATGTGGGTGTTCCCAGGTGGTGGCGTAGATCCAGAAGACAGGCAAACGCGGTTCAACCAAACCAATATAGATGAACTGGATGCCCACAGCAGTTCGCTATTAGAACTCGAACCCGGAGGACTTGCCTACTATATTGCAGCAATCAGGGAGAGTTTCGAAGAATCAGGAATCCTTTTTGCCCATCGTAACGAAGAACAGCAACTTATCGACTTGTCTAATAATAAAACACGAGCTCATTTTGATTCCCTGAGAGGCCAGTTGAATAGCCGGCAAACCAATTTTCGAGATATCCTCCGATCCGAAGCGCTGACACCCGCCCTGTCATGGCTCCATCCGGTTGCCAGATGGGTAACACCTCTGGGCTCACCAAAGCGTTTTGACGCCAGATTTTTTATCGCCGGCATGCCTGCCAATCAAACACCCATCCACGACGATGGCGAACTGGTCAAATCAGCCTGGATGCGACCCGATGATATCCTTGCGGCTTGTGACCAGGAAAAGATGGTTCTGATGTCTCCCACCCTGCGCATGGTACGTAGCCTTGCCTTTTTTACATCTGCTCAAGAAGTGCTCCAGGCCGTATCTCATGAACTCAGTTATGAACGAGTGAGAGTGTGCTCCGAGCATGGCACTCTAGTGGTGCCCGGCGAACAGGGCTACGATCAGGGCAGCGAAGATATTGAAACCGGTTGGATACGACTGCGACCAGGCCAAACCTAGAATTCAGTTCGTGTCCCATTGTATTTTAGGCACAGCCAGGCCCCACCCGCCCATGAAGTCAGAAGATCCAGGATACCCATTGAGCCTTTTCTGGCTCAACCTGGACTGATTGCGATTCAAATTTGATCGACTTGCGGCGGCCTGTTATAAAGTTAATCACATACAAAATACATGTCTAAAAAAATGTTACCTCAGTGAAAGCGGGTCGATGATGTCACCACCCCTGCCTTACCCCATAAACTAAGCCTTAAATAGCATCACCAGCGGGATTAACTATCTATGAATTTCGGATTTACACAGGAACAAGAACTACTAAGGGTACAGGTCAGGCGATTTCTAGACGACCACTGCGCTCTGGCAGAGGTTCGCCGCATCATGGAAACATCCCAGGGCTATGATCAGGCGCAATGGCGCCGTATGGCTGAACTCGGCTGGCTGGGATTAATCATAGATGCCGAATTTGATGGCGTCGGCCTCAACTGGGTCGACCTTGTCGTGATTCTTGAGGAGATGGGCCGATCCTTGTATCCAGCCCCTTATCTCTCAACCATGCTGTTTTGCACAGCCCTGAATGAAGTCGCCGACGGAGCCACCAAAAAGGCAATATTACCCGGAATCGCCCGGGGGGAAGTAAGGGGAAGCCTCGCCCTGCTCGACCAACCTGGCGACCCACATATCGATAATATCACCCTCGAAGCAGATGACACCGCCGACGGATTATTTCTCCGGGGATCAAAACCATTTGTGCATGATTGCGGTAGCGTGAACTATTACCTGGTGGCCTATCGGCAGGCAGGCAGCTTATATCTTGTTTTACTTGATGCCAATGACGTGGGCCTCAAGCAAAGCCATTCACCGACCATGGACCTCACCAAACGAACCGGCAAGCTGAGCCTTGATAACATTGAAATCAGCAATGCAGCACGCTTCGCCGTGGATGAGACACCGCTGCAACGCCTTTTTGATATAGGTGCTGTGGGCATCGCTGCAGAAATGATAGGTGCTGCGGAATCTGTACTGGCTATAACCACCACGTATGCCCAGAACCGAACACAATTTGGCCACGCTATTGGAAAATACCAGGGCGTAAAGCATCGCCTCGCCGAAATGTACGTCGATATCGAATCATTCAAGTCCCTGGTTTACTATGCTGCCTGGACGATTACCGAATCGGGAGAAGAATTAGCACGATCCGCGTCCCTGGCCAAAGCCTATGCCAGCGACGCATTTGCCACTATTGGCATCGATGGCGTGCAGCTTCACGGTGCCATTGGGTTCACGCAGGAATATGATATCCAGCTATTCCTGAAGCGGTCAAAGTGGAGTCGGGCAAGCTATGGCAATGCTGATTTCCACTACGAAAAAATTATTAAACAACGACTGAGCAAGTAAGGAATCTACTATGGATTTTGAATACACCCCATCTGAAGAAAATTTCCGACGGGAAGTCCGACAATTTCTTGATGAGAATCTGCCAGATGCAGGCAGCCGAAATGCAGACTTCATGGACAACTGGCTTAACAAGGTTCGCGATAAACGCTGGGTTGGTTTCAGTTGGCCGACATCTGTAGGCGGCGGCGGTGGAAGCATCATGGAACAGGTCATACTCAAGGAAGAAATGTCAGCAAGAAAGGCGCCCCCTCTGGGAACCTGCATGATGGGATTGGCCTGGGTGGGACCCGGTATCATCCAGTACGGCACAGAGCAGCAAAAACAGCGTTTTATACCCGATATACTGGATAGCAAGTACCACTGGTGTACGGGATACTCCGAGCCCAATGTGGGCAGCGATCTAGCCGCCTTGCAATGCAAGGCCAGCCGCGATGGAAATGACTATGTCATCAACGGGACCAAAATCTGGACCAGCCTGGCACCTTTCGCCAGTTGGATATTCATGCTGGTCAGAACCGAAAACTTTGGTAAAACTGAAAATAAACACGATGGTATAACCGCTCTGCTGGTTGATCTGTCAAGTCAGGGGATAGAGATCAAACCCATAGAAAATATGGCTGGTAAAAAAGTCTTTGCACAGATCTTCTTCGATAATGTGCGGGTGCCCATGGAAAACCGATTAGGCGAAGAAGGCAATGGCTGGGCCGTGACCATCTCGTCGCTGGCCAATGAGCGATCAAGTATTGGCGAGGTCACCGGTTTGTATACCAAACTCGAAAAACTAACCGAACTCCTGTCGAATTCTCGCTGGAACGGCCAGGCCGCTATTCTCAGCAAGAAAAATCGACGAACGCTGGCTCGATTTGAAGCGAAAATAGAAGCCATGCGCTTAAACGGATTACGCTACCTGACCCAACAGATAAAAGGAGAACCCCTGAGCAGTGAGACATCGGTAAACAAACTCCATCGGGCTGAGCTCGAAGTTGAAATGGGTGACTTTGCGGTAGAAACACTGGGACAAGCGGGCCTGCAACTGCGAGGCCAGGAGGCCACTGTAGGCACGGGATACTGGGCAGCTGATTCACTTAACTGGCCCACCGTGGTAATAGGCGGCGGAACCCCTAATATCCAGAAGAATATTATCGCCGAAAGAATTCTGAATTTACCTAAGGACTAAGTTTCCCAGAAAGCAATAAAAATTAAGCATTAAGAATTAATGCTTCCCAGCAAGCATTTTTTCAGTGCATCTGACTAGCTTATTTCATTTTCAATACGAGTGAGCCAGTAATCAATATCGAATTGAGGATCACCC
>JAPKEK010000098.1 GCA_028822125.1 Pseudomonadales bacterium
CGAACTGGAATTAACCCGATACATAATTAATAATCCATTTAAGGTACACCAAAATCAATAACTTTGATTCCCTTGCTTCTAAGTCTATTAAAAATGAGTTCTTTATTTACTCTCTCTATATCCCCTTGAATAAACTCTATTTCTGTTCCATCTGTTTGAAGGAATATCCATTTAGTTTTATATTCCTCATCGACTTTAACTTCTTTGAGTGAAAGCATATGTGTTTGGTCTGTATGTCGTCAGACCATGTAAGACCACTGTGTCCGTCGTCATATAAATTGGGGCAATCAACGTGCTGATCTAAGAGAGGATCCGGACTATACCGATTTCTTAAATAATTTTCTTGAAAGGTAGTTCTTAGCAAAGTTGGCTCCCCTACCAGGGTTTGGTAGGGGAGCGAGGAGTTACAAGGCGTTACTCCTGAGGAGGAACCACCTGCTGGCCCATCCAAAGGCTGTTGTTGCACTCCATCAAAGCCTGAAAGTGCCTTCCAAGTGATGGTCCGGCTTCCGAGGCGCCAAAGGCAGCTCTCTTGCTTGCCCAGTCAGTTACAGTATCACTCACCCCATAGAGGAAGAGATCAGGTGTGGTAGAGCTGGTTGTAATCGGCGTGTACGAATAAAAAATCCCATTTTTATATTCATCCATGCCACCCAGAACTCCCCTTATATGACCCCACAGATCTTCCAGATCTGCTGCTCCAACACCAGGCTTTAGATTGCATGCATTGGAAGTGATAACTGCCGGGGGGGTCACGTCTAGTCCACCTCCGTCGAAGATCAGATTTCTCGTGCCGATTGCCGTATTACACTTCACTACAGAATCGAAGCGAGCCTGAACTGCGGTCATCTCTGGTGAGGCGGCTCCTGCGTCAGCTGTTGCTGCAAATGCTGCAAGGTTCTCATGATGGCTAAACCAAAGCAGATCACTGGTTGCCGTTGTTTTGTAGGGAGTCCAAACAAATGATGCTGGGATCTCGATGCCAGCCTTCTTTGCCTGTTTTACATAAAAGTCCCTGGCCGACATCACATCTTCCATATCCTTTCCGTCAAGGTAGTTGCACATGAACACTTCACGAACATCTGCCTGAGCTGACAAGCTGGATGAAATCGCAAAAACTAGAAAGGCAGCGAATATTATTTTGATACGTTCCACTTTATTTCTCCTTATCATTTTGAAAAGAATAAAGGAGATACTGCAGAGGCATGCACAATTTCATTGTGGTGCGCCTCAAACCAAATATCGCCTCAAAGACATTGTCAGGTATGCGGGGCTAAATAGCTACGAGAACTATATCTTGCTGATTTAGAAGTTATTTGTGCACGCAGGCGTGGCATATTAGTATCAAGAAGAGACTATATTGATCAACTAGTCTCTCTTGTCAGTGATTTCTGTAATGCAATCCCGTTAATTTACTCCATAGGCGCTGACGTCAAACACTCCCTGAGAAAGCTGTGTGACGTTACGGAAAACTGCAGCGCTTGAATATTGCACCCCGAGACAAAATTACCTTGAGCCTGTATTCTAACCATAATACTAGTTAACTCCACAGTAGATGACAGTTACTGGCGGTAGGCTTGAATTTTCAGAAAAATACCACTGGACCTGACAAGGAGACCCAGATGAATAACAACCCAAGCAAGGTAGAGCCAGTGCTGTTAGAAGAAACCCTACAAGGTGTACGACTCTTGAAGTTAAACCGACCTGCTAAAAAGAATGCACTGGTAAATACCCTGACACGCGAGATCGTACGTGCCATTGATGACGCATCGCATGACGATGCCATCAGAGTGATAGGCATTACCGGGGTCGGTGATGCTTTTTGTGCTGGCGCAGATCTCAATCCTCAAAAATCTGGCGATACCAAACGTGCGTCCCGTAGTGACACCGTGGATCTGGTGGTCCAACTGGTAACCGGCATTCGAGTCCTCTGTCAGAAACCTGTTATTGCAGGAATCAATGGAATCGCGATTGGTGCCGGGCTGTCGCTGGCGATGTGCTGCGATATCCGGATGGCCAGTGCAGAAGCGCGTTTCCATCCCGGTTATGCACGAGCCGGTACCTCGCCGGATTGTGGTCTTACCTGGACTTTACCGCAAGCACTGGGGCATGAAGGAGCGATGCGTTTTCTGCTCCAACAGGACATGGTCGACGCCAGTACCGCGCTGTCCATTGGCTTGGTCGGCGAAGTCGTTGCGGCAGAGAAATTCTTGCCATTGTTCCTTGCTTACTGCACAAAGATTGCCGAGGTTGCACCACTTGCAGCACGTCAAACCAAACACCTGGTGACACAAATTGGCTTGCCAGCCGACCTCGAAGCATTAGTGCGAGAAGAACTGCGCTACACCGGCCGGGGATTGGCGAGCGACGATGGTAAAGAAGCCGTACGGGCGATATTCGAAAAACGTAAGCCGGTTTTTACCGGCCGATAAACAGGTCCGATCAGCAAAGATTCTTGGCATCCTTAACGCCATGGTCAGGCAGGGGTTCCAGCAGAGCCGGCATTGAGGGATAATTCATAACTTCAGGTTTACTTCGAGCGTTCTCCTTTGAAAATCGGACTGATATCAGACACCCATATCCCGGAGGCAATGCCGGAACTCTGGCCTCATGTTTACGAACAGTTTTATGATGTGCAAGCAATCCTTCACGCGGGCGACATCTATGATCTAAGTGTCATCGACAGGTTGCAGGAAATTGCGCCGGTGTACGCTGCTCGTGGCAACGGCGACGATGGCTCTGCAGGCCGCTGCATTCAACCCGATGACCACAGGCTGCGTGAAGTCTGGTCACTGGAATTCAACGGTTTCCGCATTGGCCTTACTCACTACATTCCCATGCCGGAGATTCCCCCCGATATCACGGTCAGTAAATGGCTTGTCAAGCTATTTCCCGAAGCAAAACCCGATGTGCTGATTTATGGCGACACCCATGTTGAACAGATTGATATGATTGACGGGGTTCTCTGCGTAAACCCGGGGTCCCCGACCTATCCTCACAACCTCAATGTGCAACTGGGCACCATTGGATTCCTGCACCTGGATGAGGAGCAGCCCAGGGCAGAGATATTGCAGTTGACTGAAGATGGTGTCACGACATTTGACTGGGCAGCTTCCAGACGACCCTGGTAGGACTAGCTAGTCGAAATTCCCGATTAAGACAACACTAAAACAATTTATAGAACAACCCTGGAAACCGAGACGCCGCTCTCAGGATGGAGCATCACATGTGCGGCTGTCATCTCCTTGATACCAAGGTCGAGATTGGGTGATCCCGAATAGGCCGCCAGGGTGCTGCCGTGTTCCATGGTATTAAAAACATGCACATGGCCCAGTGCCAAGTAATGGAACCGTGAAGTCTTGATTTCATCAGGCGTGATCAGTGACGAGTACATTTCCAGACCACGACCCACGTAATAGCCATGTGCCAGACCGATATGCCATGCCCCATCATCATGTTCAGGTATGCCGTTAAGGGGCTTGTTGCCGGGATGATGATCGACAATTCCTCTACCCCATATTCGAACGCCGAGAGAAGGGAAATCGACGCATCCTCCATCGGCTTCGCGAATAAAGTGGATGTGCTCACCCGCGTCCTTCGGATCGTAATGGTGGTAGACGGAATGGTCGGCCAAACAATCGTGATTTCCCGTGATCATCACCACAGGGCAGTTGATTCGTGCCAGCTGTGCTGTTGCGAACTCAAGACAGTGATCTTTTACGCGATTGTGATCAAACAGATCACCTGCCAGCAAAAATAAATCGACCTCTAGCTCAAGCGCCTTGTCAACAACCTTGATTAACCCGGTTTCGGCGGCGCTATGTCCATCCAGTCCGGCCCGGTTATCGAGATGAATATCAGATGTATGCAAAATTCTGCAGGTCGATGTGGTCATTATCGCATCGCCTCCTATTGGTAACTTGAGCACCTGTTAGTTAACGCTACCCACTAATTTCATTGCTGAACTGCCATTACCCCAAAGGTGGTCTGCATTGTCGACGCTCCTGCCGCGTAGATCATTTCGTATGCAGGCGCACTGGCACATCTTTAATGCCACGGATGAAGTTGTTAGGTAAGCGAACCACGTCACCGACCCGTTCCACCTTGCTGAATCGGCTGGAAATTTCTTCCCAGAGCACTCGCAGCTGCATCTCTGCCAAGCGATTACCCATACAGCGGTGGATACCAAATCCAAAAGCAACATGCTGGCGTGCGTTTGGCCGGTCGATGATAAATCGATCAGCATTTTCGAAAACGCGCTCATCACGATTACCTGACAGGTACCACATGATGACCTTTTCGCCTTTCTTTATGAGCTTGCCACCCAGTTCATAGTCTTCAAGGGCGGTTCTGCGCATGTGGATAACCGGCGTCTGCCAGCGAACCATTTCGGATACCATGTTGGGGATCAGAGCAGGATTGTCGCGCAGTTTTTGATACTCATCCGGATACTCATTCAAGGCAATGACACCGCCACTGATGCTGTTTCGTGTCGTATCATTACCGCCGACGATCAATAGCAGTAATGTGCCCAGAAACAGCCCCGGGTTCTCGTTCATTGTTTTTGTATCTTCACCGTGAGCAAGCATTGAAATGAGATCAATGCCCGGTGGTGCTGCTGCGCGCTCTTGCCATATCTGGTAGAACTTTGCGGCAGCCTGCATCAATTCCTCGTAGCGTCCTTTCATGTCGATGCTGTCGTCCCCGGTCACCTGGGGTACGTTGGTCGTGATATCCGACCAGCGAATCAACTTGTGACGCTCTTCGTAAGGAAACCCTAACAAGGTCGCCAGCATTCGACCGGTCAACTCAATTGAAACCTGCTCAACCCAATTGAATGTCTTGCCGACTGGCAGGCCCTCAAGGATGTCGATTACACGCTCTCGAATAAGCGGCTCCAGCTCGGCAATGTTCGGCGGTGCAACAGAGGGTGTGACCGCCTGGCGCTGCGGACCATGCCTGGGTTGATCGAGTTGGATGAAACTCTCACCCTGCAGTTCCTGAGACTCGATCTCTTCAGCCTCAACAATGGAAATCCCCCCGACTTCGGAAGAAAACACCTGATGATTGGTGTCGATTTCCTTAATCAGGTCATGGCTGGTCACCGACCAGAATGGCCCGTTGGCACTGTCTGCCAGATAATGAACCGGCGCTTCCTCTCGCAGTCGAGCAAACCAGGGTCGCCAGGTATCATCGGAAAAAAGTTCCGGCCGACTGACATCAATATCTTCCAGTGGCGTGTTGGCTACCACATCTTGTTCTTGGGTTTGATTGACGATGCTCATAAGCGTTTAGTCCTCAGGCGTAACCAACCCGGTGCTGGATAAGTTTGAGTCTCCATTCTAACTATGATACTAATTAACACAAGCAATATGCAAAGGGTCAATATGGAAAAGTATGATGGGTTGCTGTTCGACGCGGATAACCACTACTACGAAGCGGAGGATGCCTTTACGCGCTATGTGCCAAGGCGCATGCAGAAACGCTGCGTAGAATGGGTGGAGATGAAAGACGGCAAGAAATTTCACCTGGTTGCCGGGAAACTAAACAAGTCTGTTGGTAACCCGACCTTCAATCCAGTTTCAAAGCCCGGGGTTCTCCGTGAGTATTACCATGGCAATCCGCGCGGCAAAACATTCGTTGAGTTAACGCACTCGGCGCTCGGACCGATGCCGCCAGAATACATGGACCGTGATGCTCGAATTGATCGCATTAAGGAACAGGGCCTTGAGGCTATATGGTTATTTCCCACCGCTGGAATCCTCTACGAACAACCCATGGTTCATGATATCGATGCGATGTGCACTTTATTCGAAGGTTTCAACCGTTGGCTGGATGATGACTGGGGATTTTCCTACAAAGATCAAATCTTTGCTGCACCCTACATCACACTCGCTGATGTCGATTTTGCGTGTCGCGAACTGGAAAAGGCGTTAGCGCGGGATGCACGAGTGCTTGTT
Organism: Pseudomonadales bacterium; assembly: GCA_028822125.1. Taxonomy (GTDB): domain Bacteria; phylum Pseudomonadota; class Gammaproteobacteria; order Pseudomonadales; family Azotimanducaceae; genus UBA9926. Next base: position 5,961 of record JAPKEK010000098.1, read on the forward strand.
ATGCGCCCTTCCGCCGTGTGTACCCGTGACGGTTATTTTGCGGCGTCGCATGGGCGCTTTGACCCTTTCTGGGCGAGAGTTAACGAGGCGGGTATTACCGTCGTTGCGCATGTTGGCGCCAATGGCTACACAGCCAATGGCTATGGCGGAAACGCGGCACTGGCAGCGCTTGGCGGTGGCCGCAAACCTTCGGTTGCCGGGCTTATCTCCGAGAGAGCTATCTATGATTTTTTGTTGACCCTTGCCTACGACAAGCTATTCGAGCGATTCCCCAACCTTCGGATTGCCTCGGTAGAAAACGGTTCGGGTTTTCTGCGCGAACTTTTTATTAAACTCGAACAATCCAAAGCCAGAATGCCAAAGTATTACGATCAGGACCCGGCTGAACTTTTCCGCCAACATGTGTGGATTAACCCCTTCTGGGAAGACAAGATTTCAGATGTGGTTAAACATATGGGCGCAGATCGTGTGCTTTTCGGGTCGGATTGGCCGCATATGGAAGGCATGGAACACCCCCAGGACATTTTTGGCGATCTCGATGGCGTCGATCTGGCCCAGCAACAAATGATATTGCATGACAATACAGCGGCTCTTAATCAACGCAAGGCGCTGTAAACAATGGCTGGCCAGACACAAGCACAAGCAAAGAAAAGAGACACACCTGAGCAAGCCGAATTTCGTCAATACGCGCGCGCATGGTTAAGCGAAAATAATCCACCCCTGCCCGGTTTCAAACCAATCAAAAGTGGTGTTGAGATGGTGACAGACGAGCAACGGGACTATTATTGTAGCTGGCAGAAGGCCGCTTACGACGCGGGTTTAATCGGTTGTGATTACCCGGCGGAATTTGGGGGTAGCAGCCGCACCAAATGCCAATCAGTCGCTAACCAGGAAATGGCGCTCGCCAAAACCCCTGTCTTTGCCGGTATTATCGGTTTAGGCATGGCAGCACCAACAATCTACTTTCACGGATCAGATGACTTAAAGAAATTGACCTTACCTAAACTTTTCTCGGGCGATGAGTTGTGGTGCCAGGGTTTTAGTGAGCCTGGTGCCGGCTCGGACCTGGCCAGTGTGCAAACGTTTGCCAGGCGTGAAGATGATAAATGGATTATCAACGGCCACAAAGTATGGACTTCGACGGCGAATTTCGCCACGTGGATGATTCTGCTCGCGCGTACCGACAAGACAGACAAGTATAACGGCCTGTCATACTTTGTGGTGCCGATTAAATCGCAGCTTGGC
>JAPKEK010000099.1 GCA_028822125.1 Pseudomonadales bacterium
AAGTCGAGTATCAAAGCGGCGTCTGAAATTTCAAACATGGCCCGCCTGTCGGTGCAGGACAGGCGCAGTTAAAGTTGCCATAAACCGCCTTTACGCCCTTATCAGAGCATCTGCATAACCCCGTTTACCGCCATCGCAGCCAAAGCAACGCTTCCGAGAGAAAATATCGAGAAGCGAAGCATCACTGGATTGGAAGTCGATTGCACTATGCTGTGGACCACTCTTAAACCAGTATACAGCCAGGCCAGATAAAGGTTCAGGCCTGTGTCTAACCCGGCCACAGCCAGTGCAATAACGGTAGCATAAAAAAGGGTTGGCTGTTCCATGAGGTGATTATAATTATCAAATTTCCACTGAACCTCCCTGGGCAACTTCTCAGCTAACTCGCTGGTACGCTGTCCTGCAGTGGGCCCAAGTTTCGCAGCACCAATGGCCGGTAAACGAGCACTAAGCCCCCACAGCATTTGAATAATCGACCAGATAACCAGGACGAGTACAGGGAGAAGGATAGGGTGAGCGTCTGTCATGATGATGTTCCTCTTGGAGGATATAGCGCATTACAATTCTGATCGCCAAAAGACCGCAGCCTCGACTGCCAAGGCGGAAAGCGCTTTGCTTTGAGTATACAGATCCGCAGGGTTTATATAGGGCCCCGGCCTACAACAGTTCCCCAGTCAGCCTGCATTAGTTGTGGCAACGCACCAGAAGGCAGGCCAGACGGGGTTTCGCGATTCGATTGCAGACTTCACAGGTGGAACAGTTTTCTGGCATTCTCACCGAGCACCAGATTACGGCGATGTTCGCTCATGGATGCAAGTGCTGTATGGACTTCTGACATGGCATCCGCATGAGAATCAATATGTGGATAATCACTACCCCAGAGAAAGTGCTCTTCGCCAAGCAGATCACACTGCGCATCGATGGAGCGTTCAGACGGGTCCATGACAAACCAGAAATTTTCCCGCATGTATTCGCTGGGCTTTCTTTTCAAGTTAGTCATGGCACCGAAACGATCATATTTTTCGTCGAGCCGATCCATCAGGTAACTGGCATAACCCGCGCCAGATTCAACAATAGCGATCTTCAAACCCGGGAATCGGTCAAACAGACCATCACAGATCAGCGCCGCCGTTGCCGGTATCAGCTGCATGGTGCCACCAAGCGCAAACGAGAAAACCGTATTCATTGGCTCGGTATTGCTGTCCCACCAGCGCGTGGCCGATAAATTGATGACGCGATCAAATCGAACAATGAGATGAATACAGACAGGCAGGTCTGCATCGACCAGCATCTGCCATAACGGATCAAAATCAGGATGCGAAGGCCGTTTCCCGGCTACCGGTTCCGGGGCGAGAAACATACCCTTGAAACCGAGTTTGAGACAACGCTGTAATTCCACTTTGGCCAGATCGATGTCATACAGCGGAATATGCGCTATGGGCACAATCCTGTTAAGTGCGGGAGATGCAAAATCCCTTTGCCAGTTGTTATAGGCTCGTGCGTAAGCCATGGCCAGCTCCGGATCATCCGGTTTGTCCCAGAGAATACCGATCGTCGGAAAGACCACCCCAGCATCCACTCCCCACTCATCAAGCAGCTTGACACGAGCTTGTGTATCGTAACTGGCAAGCGGACAACCATCCATATAGGGTATATCAGGGTCAATGAACAACTTATCGGCCTGATGCTCTACACCACCGAGCGAGGCCAGCCGCCCCGACAGCAGGACCTTATTATCGACTATAAGCTCCTCTCGGCCACTGCTGTTTTTACGTATGGTAATGGAACGATCCCTGTATTGAGGCTCGAGATAATTGTCCCAGAGATCTGCAGGTTCCATTACATGAGAATCCATGTCGACAACAAAAGGTTTAGTCATTAGAAGCTCCATCAACTTTCTTAGTCTCGTTTATAGGCTCTGATGTAAATGCTCAGAAAAGTCTTTCGGTAACAGTCTAGCTTCAACGGAAACCGCCAACAAGCAGCACAGCAACTTCGCCATTGCCAGTTGATTACCCAGCAGGAGATTTAGCTGAACAGCAATTTACCCCCGGCAGCACGAATTAAAGCCGGTCCTGCCCCAACCTAGACCGGGAGCTCAGAAAGGAGTCCGGCAACAATTTTAGATTTCCTGAGCATGTAGCCGACTCAACTAGTTGTCAGCAAGACTTGAGACTAGCGTCTCTAGCGGGCAGAATCGAGGCAGCAGAATAAAAAAACAAGGAGGCACCAATGCCCAGACGCTCAGGCGGTAGAAAGTCTCGCATCGCGATCAGAACAGCGCCGCTGGCACAGGAACTCAGACCGGTTCAGCCGGGCGAAAGTGGCGGCCAGTACCGTCCTCTGACGGAGGCTGATACCGAGGCGATAGTGGCTAACTGCTTTCGTATCCTGGAAGAAGTAGGCTTTGCTCAGGCCACACCGCATTGTATAGAGACCTGTACCGCCTATGGTGCAGAGCTTGGCAAAGACGGTCGCCTGCGCATGTCTCGTGATGTTGTACAAAAAGCACTTGAATCTACCCCCAGTGAACTCACTCTCTATGCCCAGAATCCTGCACAGGATCTGACTTTAAGCGGCTCGAAAGTGTATTTCTCCACCGCCGGCGCAGCGGTCATGGTGGTAGATTCTACTACCGGGGAATATCGAGATTCAACCGCTCAGGATCTGTATGACATGGCTCGTATTACAGATACCTGCGAGCATATTCACATGTTCCAGCGCACCTGTGTGCTGCGCGATATCCTCGATAACTGCGCCATGGATATCAATACTACCTACAACGCGATCATGGGCACTAGCAAGCATGTAGGCGCTTCCTGGACAGAAGCAGAGCATCTGCAGAAAACCTTGAAATTACTGCATATGGCGGCGGGCAGTGAAGCAGCCTGGCGCGCCCGGCCCTTTGTCAGTCAATCTAACTGCTTCGTGGTACCACCCATGAAGTTCGCCGAGGAAGCCCTTGAATGCCTGAGAATTGCCGTAGAAGGCGGCATGCCAGTGCTGCTTCTGTCTGCTGGGCAGGCAGGCGCCACCGCACCTCCCTGTCTGGCGGGCACCATCTCCCAGGCCTGGGCGGAGTGTCTCGGCGGCCTGGTTTATGTCAATGCAATCAAACCAGGCGCACCTGCCATCATCGGCACCTGGCCATTTGTGTCAGACCTTCGTACCGGCGCCATGAGCGGCGGATCACCCGAGCAGGGTATCCTGTCTGCAGCCTGCGCCCAGATTGGTCACTATTTTTCTCTACCCATGGGGACGGGTTGTGGCATGTCTGACTCAAAAGTGCCTGATTTTCAGGCAGGTTCTGAGCACGGCTATAACGCTGCGGTAGCAGCCCTGGCCGGGGCAAACATCGTCTATGAAGCCGCCGGTATGTATGCCAGCCTGCTTGGAACCTGCCCGGAGAGTCTGCTGCTGGACAATGACATACTCGGCGCCAGTCTGCGCATGGCAAAAGGTATTACCGTGAACCAGGATACGCTGGCTTTCGATACCCTCAAGGACGTCTGCCTGAGCGGAACGGGGCACTATCTGGGTTCTGACCAGACTCTCAGCGTCATGCAGAGCGAATACATCTATCCTGAATTTTCTAACCGCATGAGCCCCAACGATTGGAAGGATGCTAACAAACCAGACCCACTGGTCCAGGCTATTGCTCGAAAAAAGGAGATCTTATCCAGCCACGTTCCACGGCATATCAGCGATGAGGTAGATGCGAGGATTCGCTCCGCATTCCCTATTTTCTTAAGCCGGGAAGCAATGGGTCGTACCTAGGTCAGAGTCTGGAGACAAATCATGAAATCACAGGCACGTGTTGTCATCATCGGTGGTGGTTCACTGGGTATCAGTCTGCTGTATCACCTGACAAAAGAGGGCTGGACCGACCTGCTGCTGGTCGAGAAGGGAGAATTAACCAGCGGCTCTACCTGGCATGCAGCTGGCCTGTGTTCCAATTTCATCGGTAACATGACGGTCGCAAAAATCCATGACTATTCAATCCGGCTCTACAATGAAATCCTACCGAAGGAAACCGGGGAGGTATCCAGCTTTCACCAGACCGGTAGCCTGAGAATCGGCTACAGCAAACTGGAAGAAGAATGGTTCAAGAATCTGGAAAGCAAAGCTAAGAATGTTCCTTGCGAATTCAATATTATCAGTCGAACTGAAGCACAAGATATGCATCCCTGGGCAAACTTTGACAAAGCCCGCGTCATAGCCAGCACACCGAATGACGGTCATGTCGACCCAACTTCTGTGGCCATGCCATTGGCACAGCTGGCACGGACCCAGGGCGCTGAAATCAGCCGATTCAACCGGGTAATTGAAATCAACCCCATGGCCAGTGGCGAATGGCAGGTGGTCACTGAAAAGGGAACGGTCCTTGCAGAACATGTGGTCAACGCTGCGGGTTGTTTCGCACCAGAGGTAAGTGCCCTGCTCGGAATAAACCTGCCTATCGTTAATCTGGAGCACCAATACCTGGTGACTGAAAACCACTCGTTGCTGCAGAAATCTGCAACAGAACTGCCTGTACTGCGCGATTCCTACTGCAGTGCTTACCTTCGCCAGGAGGCGCAGGGTTTACTGGTAGGACCCTATGAAACCTATGGCAGCAAACCTTGGGCGTTGACAGGCATGGACTGGAATTTCGACCGGGAATTGTTCCAGGGTGATCTGGAAAGACTGATGCCTTTCCTGGATCGCTGTATGGAACTACTGCCCCTGTTCAGCGAAGTCGGCATAAAGACCGTGGTGAATGGCCCTATCACCCACACACCGGACGACAATGTGCTGGCGGGACCGCAGGCGGGACACCCTAATTTCTGGAACCTGTGCGGCTCCAGTATTGGCATAGCCCAGGGTGGCCTGGGTAAATACATGGCGCAATGGATGGTACACGGCCAGACCGAACTTAATATGGCGAGCCTGGACAGCCGCCGGTTTGGTGCCTGGGCAGACCGGGAGTATTGCATTACCAAGGCCATCGAATCCTACGAGATCATGTATACCGCGGTTGGCGTCAACGACAACCGGCCACACGCCCGACTCAAGCGCATCAGTCCCTTGCACGCCCTGCTGGCGGAAAAAGGCGCGGTGCACACCGCCGTCCAGGGTTATGAAAAACCCTTATGGTTTAAGACCGACCTGGTCCAGTCGGAAGCACCGACCTGGCAGCGCAGTGCCGCCCATGCAGCAGTCGCCGAAGAGTGTGAAGCCGTGCATAACGCGGCTGGCGTCATTGACATCTCTGGGGCTGCCAAGTTTGAAATCAGCGGTCCTGATGCCGGCACATTTCTGGATAAGCTGTCATCCAACAAGTTACCCGCAAAGAATGGCCGCATGGCGCTTACCCTGTTCCACGGACCCAATGGCGGCATCATGACGGAGCAATCCATCACCCGCATCAATGAACAACTTTACTACCTCATCGGCCCCATTGCCTCAGAATACCGTGATCTGGACTGGATGCAGCAACACTGTAGCGGCTTCAATGTTAAAATCGATAACTGTACCGATCGTATAGCAGCAGTATTACTCACTGGCCCGAATTCCAGAGCGATACTACAGCAACTGACAAACAATGATCTATCAGCAAAGGCCCTGCCCTGGCTCGGATGCCAGACCCTTAAAATTGACAGCGCGCAAGTGCGGCTATTGCGGGTTTCCTACGCTGGAGAACTGGGTTATGAATTGCATATGCCTGGCTATCAGCTGCTGTCTATCTACCAGTCACTGCAACGCGTGGGCGCTGAGCATGGGCTCCGGGAGTTTGGCGGTTACGCCTTCAATTCGCTTCGCATGGAAAAGGCCTATCGGGCCTGGGGCAGCGAATTCACCGAGGAAATCAGCGGTGTAGAAGCCGGCATGGAACGCTTTATTGATACCAGCCGGGAATTTATCGGTGCACAGAACATCAGGCAACGCCTTGCCAGGCCAGGCAGCACCCGCCTGGCCTACCTGGCCTTTGACGATGATATCCCGTGTGAATGCTTTGGCAACGAGGCGATTTACCATGAGGGAGAATTGGTAGGAATCAGCACAGGTGGCGCTTTTGGTCATCGGGTCGGCTACAGCCTGGCTTTCGCCTATATCAGGCCGGAACTGGTAGCGCAGGACGTGAAACTGCAGGTAATGACTTCTGCCGGTATGCGCAGTGCCCATGTGGAATTAAATGCCGTCTATGATCCGACTAACCAAAGGCTGCGCAGTTGAGTTCACCTCCGTTGAGCGTAATCTGTGAGTAATGCACAGTCGGTTATCTCCTGCGCAGACGGGCAGGCAATCAGCCGTCTTTTTATTCCACCCACTCAACCCATTCAATCTAATCAATCTAATCAATCTAAAAGAAGGATGTAAATGGACGGTCAATACCTACTTTATGGATCTTATGCATCCTACTACACGGCTAAAACACGATCTTACCTACGCAAAAAGGGCATACCCTTTGCTGAGCGCCTGCCCAGCGACCCTCAGTTCCGTGAAAAAGTCCGCCCTGGATCAGGCAGCGCCCGCATCCCTCAACTACTGACACCCGATAACATCGTGCTCCAGGATAGTGTGACCATACTGGACTTCCTGGAGCTGCGTTTCCCTGAACTTCCAGCGATACCGACAACACCCTGCCAGCGAATCTTCGTACATCTCATGGAACTGCTGGCAAGCGAGGGCCTGCTCCAGCTGGCCTGGAAGCACCGCTGGTTATTCGATGAAAACCTCCGCTTCGTGAAGATGGATTTTGGTCGTTCGTTCCGACCCCAGGGATCAGATGAGGAACTCATGAAGTATGGCAATATGATCGCTGATCGTATGATGGGGCATGGCCTGCCACAGGTAACTGAATCTGTTAAAACGAGCCTGGACGAACAATACCTGGGGTTACTGGCTGTACTAGAGAACCACCTGGTAGAGCATCCTTATTTTCTGGGAGGACATCCATCTGCAGCTGACTATGCCATCATGGGCGCTCTGCATGCTCATCTGGGCCGTGATCCGGCAGGTTTACGCCTTATGCAGGATAACGCACCCAGGGTATTTCGATGGATAGAGCACATGATCGTACCCGAGGTTCACTCACCTGAGTTTTTTAATCGGGCCATCGAGTACCCCGCCGATGATCAGGTACCCGACACGGCCATGCGAGTTCTGCACTATATAGCCGGTCACTTTGGCCAGCAGTTTGTACTCGATGCTCTGG
>JAPKEK010000100.1 GCA_028822125.1 Pseudomonadales bacterium
AGCTTGCGTTCTGCCGATATTGTCCTTGTCCCAGTTTTCAAAGTCAGCAAATGCATCATCAGGCGACAAGGTCGGGTGAGACTCTCCATCGCCTTTCACCTGGGTTACCTCGTAAACGGGTTCCCAGCGGGACCTTAACCTCGCATAGTGCTCATCAATGTCGGTACCGTCCACAGTGTTATCAGGAAACATCATGCCATTTGAAATATTTCCATTGTGGGCGATGGCCATAACCTCTCCGCCGGTGACCTGCTCATAGCGTTCCAGCGCCTTCCACAGTTCCCGGGGATCCAGGCTGTCCTGCCCCGAGAAAGGTGGCAGACGAGCCACTTTATCGGCACCATCCCTGTAAAGCACGACTCGATGCAGGTTATTTCCAGCAATCATTGAGGTCCACTCATAACCAATCAGGGCGGTAAACTGGCCCGGTATATTATTCTCATCCGCCGTCTGGGCAACATCCTGCCAGATCAGTTTTCGAGTTATTTCCGGAAATGCAGGATAATCCTGGGGATCAGACATGCTGCCAGTGAAAGCGCCCATCCTTTTGATAGGATCACCCTCGGCCATGAACACCTTCCATTGATCTCCAACGGCAGTTCCCACTACCAGCGGATCAGCCACATCGAAGCGGTAATAACCTGCCAGGTATTCAGCGTGGTCGGATACAACCAGAAAATCCAGCGGCCGTCTAAGTTGCGCCTGCATGCCATTGTGGGCGGTGATTTTCTGGCCCCTGGCAAAGCGGTAAGCATCGGTAGGCGTGAGGTTTAAGTTACCCAGGGAGTAAGCATCAGCAGAGTTTCGGGTATGCAGGTGGGTATCGCCCCAATAAACGTTTTTTGGATAATCCGCAGATACGGGGCTTGAATATTCTGAGACCCCCGCAGTGTCTGCATGGAGACTGCCCCCCAAACAACCCAGTGATATAAATACAGAAAACAACCCTGCAGGCTTGTTGATCCAACTCATTGGCATGGTTATTTCCTTTTACCGTTATGGGTGCGCAGTGTTTACCGCTACCCCCTGGAGAACTAAACTTATCATGTACTAATACTGCCTGTATTGACATGGCCCAGGCAATTCCTGCGACTAATCAATTGGTGCCTACACTCTGCCTATACTCTGCCTACAGACTGCATTAGCAGAGAGATCCGTGCTGTCCAATTGTATAATAAAGTTACCCTGATTCGTTCTGATAGTGCTTATCAGTCCTTGTTTCTATCACGAATTAAGCGAACAGTTTACCTTCAGTCTCCTGGCGAAGTAGCGTCAGCTCGGTGGCCAGGGCCAGACGTCCTGCTTCTGCCCTGGAATCCTCGGGGTAATAGGCAAGTTCGGACAGATCACCCGCTACCCGGGTAGCGATCATGGTCCTTGGCTTGCTGTAATCATAGGGCTTGGCGCGGTGTAATAAAACCCTGTTATCCCATAACAGCGTGTCACCCTTTTGCCACTCGTGGGTATAGACTCGCGACGGCTGACTCACCACAAACTCGACCAAAGATTTCAGTAACGCCCTGCTCTCTTGCCTGTCCAGGCCGGGGATGCCAAAAGCATGCCGGCCCAGAAACAGGCTTTTGATTCCCGTCTCCGGATGCGTCTTTACCAGGGGGCGCAGATAGGCTTCACCATGATAGATAGTCCCTTGCTTCTGCTCGGGAAAATCAGCGAGGTCATTCGCCTGAGAGAACTGCGTAGAGTGGTAGGCACCCAGGGCTGCAACTCGCTGTTGAGTCTCGCCATCCAGCGCCGCGTAACCAGCCCGCATGTCTGCAAGTTCAGTCTCGCCACCCTCGTCTGGCACAGTGACCGCGGACAACATCGCGCATTTACTACTGACCGGCCAATAGGTTGAATCTGTATGCCAGGCTTCGTTACCGATGTTGGTTCGCATGCGTTGCGTCTTTATGCTGATGACATCGCCGTAGCTGCCATCTTCATGCTTAGTTTGATTCGCAAAGGGCAGAGCGCCGAACTCAAGTTTACCGAAACGCGTGCCAAACCGGATATTATCCTGGTCAGTAAGGAACTGGCCAGGAAAGACCAGAAAACCAAACTTAAGAAACGCCGATCTAATTTCAGAAAATTGCTGATCAGTCAGCGTATTAAGGTTGATGCCGCGGACAACAGCACCAAATTCCTCATGCGCTATTGGGCTGATTTTCAGTTCCATCAGATCGCCTCAAACTTAGGGCTTAACTCAGAGAATACCCTAATATACACAATAGTTAAAAACTGTGCTGCCGTTATTTCACAGTTTGGTTAGCATCATATAGCCCGGTGTTCTGCGCTGGCCGAGTGCCAATGGCCGCTTTGCATTGCATCAACCCAAACTGACAAGTTAGCAGAGGCTCATTCACGGACAACCGGGGTGATATCAGCGACAGCAAGCAATGATTCAACGCAATCGCGCAGCGACTCGTCAAAGGGTCGGAACGTTATTCCGGTTACCGCCCTGATCCGGTCGTTACGAAGATCACAACCAGCCCAGTTAGATCGATACTTTTCTTCTCTGGCTTGCAGGCGCTCAGGATGCACCTCTACTGGTTCGGACACTGCAAAAGAAAGCTCTGGCAGAACGATCGCAATCCTGGCGCAGATATCCGCCACATCAACCGCATCGGTGGACCAGGCTATGTAACGTTCTGCATTAGCGACCTGAACGCTCTCCAGTAAACCAATATGGCAGTCGGCATTATCCCGGACATCAACGGGAAACCAGGGACGATAGACCCAGTTCTGGTCATACTTCCCAGTCAGCATGGTTTCGATATTGTGCTGCCATGGGCCATAGTCTTTCTGATGTGCCGATAGAATAGGTCCGACATTGTCAGCCGGGCAGCAGGTAATCGCTTCCCACAGGCCACTCTCTGCAGCTGCCTCAGCAAAGGCATTTTCGGCAATGAGTTTGCCCATGGAGTAACCCTGACTCCTGGGGGTACGTTTTGGATTAGACGCATCGGGATACCGCCCTTCAAAAAGTACCGGTCGGCGAACCAATTCCTGCAAATCCATTTCAGACATAACCGCGGCTACGCTGGAGGTAACAATGACCCGGGTAACCGACTGGGAAAGGTTGACGGAGGCAATCATATGATTGCAAACCCGTTCCACATATTCGTGATCTTCATAATTACTGACATGAGATATATGCGCAACACCATGACAGCCGCGGAAAATGTCATCGAAACAACCGTCGTTGTCCAGGTCTGCGGAATGCAGCGTCAATCTGCCCGATGCATAGCCTGGCATTGCTTTAAGAAACCCTACTCTGCTGTCATTGTCCGTATCGCGAACACAGGCCCGAACTCGATAGCCCTTGCTGAGTAGTCTTTTTACAGTCCAGCCACCAATAAAACCAGCTGCCCCTGTGACTGCGACCGTACCGCCTTTTGGAATAGGTGCCATAAAACCCTCGCTGAAAGTGATCTGTTCAATAAGATTAATATTAAAAATCGAGCTCGATGTCAAATGTGGCGGTGCTGAATAAACATCCTGCTGACACCGCTATCTACGGCATTTAATTATTATAAAATAATTGATCAATAGATAATAAAGAGTTAATAAACAATCTCTTACGAGTTAAACATGTTCCTGTTTTCACACCAATGCAGCGTCTCTGAGTGTGTCAGCAGCAATCTGTCAGGTCGGCGGCAACCCAGGCAGGGCGAAATTTTCATAAAACCGCCCTATGCAGCCGGATACTGACCCGAAAATCAGCTCAACTGCGACAGCCTGGATAGGCCATCATGATCCAGCGCGGCGGTAACATGACGTTCTGCCATGGTCGCCACCAGTTCCAGACCGCGTTGGTTACTCAGGTCCATCGTGCCACCTGTCACCATCGAAGTGGCTAGGCCTCCCTGCAGGTGGGCAAAACAGTAATCGTCCCAGGCCTGAGTGAAGGAATAATCTGTTACGCCGCTTTCAACTAACTGGAAATGATAGGCACTGACCAGTTCATTTTCGTGTGCCCGGCGTAAACTGATGTCCATGGACCCTCCGAGCAAGTAGGCTAAATCATAAACACCCGGGCCGCGGCCAATGCCCTGCCAGTCAATAACCACAACCTGACCCGTGTCTTCACCAAACAACAGGTTTTCTACTCGATAGTCCTGATGCGCTATTGTCCAGGGGCTGCGCTGCGCGAGTTCAGTATTAATTCTCAGGTAGTTGCCGGCAAACTGCTGGTATAGGTCCATACCACCGGCAGGTAGATACTGGCCAAACCCGGCTTCAAAAACAGGACAGATCTGCTCAAGCAGCTGATCTACATACTCGATTCTTGGCCCGATCATCGAGGAAATCCATTCGAGTTCAGGCCTCCTGGCCTGGTTCCACCAGACTGAATGGATTCCCGCCAGCACTTTGACTGCAGCGAGCGCCTGGTTAAATGACATGCCGGCACTTTGGCTAACCAAGGTGAGATGAGTAAGATCCTCCATAACAATAACGAAGTCAGCCGTACCAGGAATAATCCGGGTGAAGTAGATCTCTGGCAAGCCGGCGCTTACTCTGGGCGCCAGATCATTGTAAAAACGAATCTCTGCCTCAAACATGCCCAGGGTCACCCCCTGCTGGCGATTTTCTTCAAATGAAGAAGGCAGTTTAACTACGACGCTTTCTGGGCTTTCAGGCCCTTCGCCTCCAGATCCTGCATACACAATGCTAACCTGGTAGATATCGCCCATCAGGCCCACGCCCTGGCCAATCTGTGTGGATTCAATACTGGCTATATCCGCCTTCAGCACATGGCCGAGCCAGGCAGCTGTTACTTCTGTAATAGATCTGGGTATTTCGTTCATATAAACCTCTTTCTGGTGTTTGCAGTCAGCCTGGCGAGTGACTGAACAAGCCGAAAACTGCAATATAATCCTGGTAGCCCCGCCTCGTAATCGCTGGACAATGTGAGCTCACCTTCAGCATCAGTCTTTCTGCAGCCAGCCATTCCAATAGGTCACCTCTCGAGCTGGCTGACGCTTTGCTTTTTTCAGGGTCGCTCCTTTTGTATAGGCCGCCGGCAGCATCACAGTCTGGGTGACGCCACTGGGAATACCCAGCAACTCACTGATCTCGTCTGACCTGGAGGATAACAAACTGGTCCAGGTAGTTCCTATACCTCTGGCCCTCATGGCCAGCATAAGCGACCAGGCAGCCGGCAGAATTGAGCCGTAAAATGCCAGTTGCCCAGGCGCCTCGATGCCGGGTTCACCAATGGAGAAAACCATGATCATGCAGGGGATCTCGTGAAGCCGTGCCATCAACGCATGATGGCTGGGTTTTAGGGTAACATTCCTGGATTGGCTGATCTGCAGTAGCACCTCCCGGTAAATATCCGCTATTTTCACCTTCAGGTCTGCATCGGTGATGACCATGAATCGCCAGTTCTCTCCAGCCAGGCCGGTTGGCGCCTGAACAGCGACATCGATACAGGCTTCAATATCCTGCTTCGAAACCGGTGTTTCAAAATCCAACTTACGTCGCACTGACCTAGCAGTACTCAATATATGGTCAATCTCGCTGGTTAACCCGTTATCCATAGAGATCGATCCATGCTGATTCATTATTTAAAAAGGATTTAATCATAGATTTGTCCGAGATGTGCAAGAGCCGCTGCTAAACCGGTGCAGGCAGCCATTAGAAAGCACGTCACTACACCTCTGGTAGAACAGATAATTCAGGACCACAAGCACCAGCCTGCTGCTCATGCTGACGATTCCCAAAGGATCACCGGCTCGCTACGAGCCAATGCATCTAAGGCCCAACTGAAACGAATTGATAAATCATTTTCACAACCGGGTCTTCAACCTGGTCAGCGCTTGTCATAATCGTGGTGTGCGACCTGTCTTGCACCATTACCGCCTGCGCATCGACCTCAACAGCCACTAGCGCGGCTGCTAATCGTTCGTTCTGCTGTCGTCGCCAGTCGTCATCCCGGTCGGCGTATATCAATCGCATAGATGGCTTATGCCTGCCGATATACCCACTCACAGACGGTTCCAGCCAGCCAGATGGGTCCTTACCCCAGACAACCTTGGGTCGTACGGGTGCAACCTCCTCAACATAAAGAAACGGGCTGATGGCGGCAACACCCGCAATATCAGTGAGCATTATGCCGTGTGCTGCCAGGTACCGGGGGTCAAGGGTTAATTGCACCGACAAATACGCACCTGCAGAATGCCCGCCGAGGAAAATCAGTTGCGGGTTACCGCCATAGTCTGCGATGTGCTTTTTAACCCAGCTAGCAGCAGCCGCAGCATCCTGCAGGTGGACTGGATGCTGCACTGCCGGTGATAAACGGTGATTCGCAGCGACAACGACAATACCCTGCTCAGCCAGCGCCCGAGCAAGCCCCGTCACTAACTGCTTATCGCCCCGCATGAGCGCACCACCATGCCAGAATAGAAGAACTGGCGCGTTTACTGCATCTGCCAGCCGGTAAACATCCAGTAAAGCCCGTGTCGGATCATCACCCTGGGCAGGCTGATAAGCAACGTTGAAGCTCTTGATGAGAAGCGGGTTTTCCATAGCCATCGCATTGTGCCCCAGCCCTGCTAACAGCAGTGCAATTATTTTAACTACCATTACCTGTTATCCCATTACCGGTTATACCATTACTGGTTAAACTGGTTCAGTCGATTAAGCCTTTACAAGGCGATGCCAGTAATTTCCAGCCCGTAATCTCCTCAGGCAATTTTGCCTACCTACCTCATGCTACTGGATAGTTTGTCCGGCCACGGTTGCGCCTCAATCTATTCCGGTACAGGAAAGTGAACGCCTGGAACGCCGTCTGACAAGCCCTGGTACCAGTCTGGCCTGGGTTGAACCGGCTGGTAAGTCGACGGCACCATGGGAGTATCTTTATTCCACTCATGATGGATAGGCGGAATCTGGAAGGTGCCATTACTGGCATTGGTTCCACCATCCACGAGAAGATCAACACCGGTTATATAACTGGCCAGATCCGAAGCCAGAAACATGACTGCATTGGTTACTTCCTGGGCTTCACCGACTCTGCGCATGGGCGTTCGGCTGGCGATCCATTTATCGATGCCCATGGCCTCCAGCGCTGGCCGGGTCATTTCAGTGACGATGAATCCCGGGGACACAGCGTTCACTCTAACGCCACGATCAGCCCACTCGCAACCCATCTGCAGCGTCATATTGCGCAAGCCCCCCTTGGCAGCGG